>JBKPQV010000595.1:0-3692 GCA_046734235.1 Acidobacteriota bacterium | reverse complement strand
CTCAATATGCGAATAGTTACCGATGCGTTGCTGTTGACGTTGCACTTCCTCGCCAAATACAGTTGCGTCTGCGACGGCGTACCTGAGGTTGTATTGCTCATTGGCATAAGCGTTTACTCCAATCGTCAGCACGAAGGCAGTGCCTTTCCGTGTCAGGCTATTCGCCCCGGTGAGATCCAAAGTCGTGTCGAGGCTCTTGACGTTGTCGCGATTGAATGCGTAAGCGGCCAGATGATTTTCTCCGGCAACGATTGCGATGTTTGCTTCCAACGTCACCGAAGATTGGCCTTTCAGTACGTCACCTCTCCAAACTTTTACTAACGAACCATTGCGGAATAAGCGCACGTCACGTGCGCCGCTACCCGCCCCGTGATCTTTATCAGCTTGTTTCTCAACGACATCGATTTTCACCACCAGATGACGTTCTGATATAGCCTCACGTCCGGTGTGCCCGTCTTTAGTTGTCAATTTGATTTCAGGTTGCCGGCGATCGAGTTGCGAAATATTTTTTGGCGCATGAGGTTTCTTGCCGGCCATGAGCTCGGTAAGCAGTCCGGGATAGTAGAATTCATTGAAGAAGGTTTCGACAGGCGTTACGTCAAACGTATTGCCTCCAAACTGCCAGAGAATCTTTCGCCAGGCAGCTGGAGAGCCATCAAACAAGCCGTCTGGTGTAACGACTAACCATTCGCCTTCGCTTTTGTTAATCGCGCCGCCAAGATTCACCAGTGTTGCGAGCTTTTCTCCGGTTGAGGTCTCCCAGATTTCCTTATCGTTGTTCGCACCAAGGGCAACTAGAAAACGACCATCAGGACTAAATGTAAGTGACACTACGCGCCCGGCATGCGGCAATGTCCTGGCCGTCTTACCGGACGCTACGTCAAAGATGTCGATCTTTGTAGCGTAGCCGGCTGCAAGGAACCGTGCGTCGCTACTAATGCAGAGGGTTGTTACTGGACCACTCTGTTCGTCATCATTAATCGGAAATGTATTGATCTTGCGTCCTTTTTCGGTGTCGTAGATGAGTACTGAACGCTGCTCCTTTTCAAAACCAGTAATAGCTATGAGTTTGCTGTCGAAACTAAAACCAGCTGCCGGCACGATCCCCATGTCGGGCGCTTTGCCCCCATCCAACTCGTAAAGTCGCTTGTCTGACTGTCCATCGTGCAAATCTACTCTTTGTTTGTAGGCGTCCTTGAAAGCGTTTGCGACAGGAACAAAGATCGAAGCTGCGCTGAAATCGTTGAGGTGTTGGTTCGCGAAAAAAGGCGCCACTCTGAACCGACCTTCCGGACTATAAAAAGGCTTGGCGCGATCTTTCATTGCAGCATCATCAGGAGCACTGACAAGCATACCAGTCTGAGAATCCCAGACCTCTGTTAATAGATTCTTTAAGACCATCTGTCGCGAGATAAGGAAGCGTCCGTCAGGACTAAAACTTACTGCGCGTCCGGCCTGAAATTTGTCGCTGGAGAGCGTTGCCATCGCCTCAACAGCCTCAATCATTTGTTCGGGAGTCGTGATATCTCGCTTGCGAAGAATGTCCATCGTCTTGGGATCGATTGATTTGATGAAAGCAGCTTGGTTGGACGACGAACCAATATCAATTCCGTTTAATGTGAGTTGCTCGCTACCTGTTATGGTCGCAAAGATTCTGATCGCTTTGGATCCTGGCGCTACAGCAGCGATCAGACTCGAGTCGCGACTAAAGCTAATTACTCGAAAGTTCGTTGCCTGATCACCAGATGGATTTAGCTCGCGTATTAGTTGACCATTTGTGGCGTCCCACAACTTCATTGCCGCCCCATTAGCGGTCGCCGTTACGAGGAATCGTCCGTCGCTACTAAATTGAACTCGCTGCGGCGTCTTTGTGTACCCGGTGTTGACACTAAATAGCTCTCGGCCCGTGGTTGCCTCCTGAACGCCGACCGTATCATTAGCTTTGCCGAACGCAATCAGACGAGCATCCGCACTAAAAGCCAGACTGGAGTTTTCCGCTTGCGGGCTAGCTTTGAATGACAATTCGCGGATCTCGCGTCCACTTTGTGCGTCGTAAAGTTTGATTGCTTTGTCTGGTTGGCCAATCGCGGCGACTTGCCCGTTTGAACTAACGGCGATTTTTGCTGCTGACAGTCTAAAATTCTTGAAGTTTTGCTGCTGCTGCTTCTCCTTCTTGTTACCGCCGAAGATAGAAAATGAACCAAGCTTCTCTGCGCCGCTCTTCTCATACTTTGTTTTCTGGGAGCCGAGCTGCGTACCAGCCGCAACGTCCCACATTTTGACTGCATCGCCGCTTACACTTGTTATAAAGCGGCGGTCGTGACTAAAAGTTACCGCACCAACAGGCAATTCATGGCCGCGAAGAACTTGCAACTCTTGGCCTGTCTGAACGTTCCAGATCCTGACTGTGTTGTCTTCTCCACCTACCACGCCGCCTTTAACAAAGATCCCAAAATCCCGATCGTCCTTAACGTTTCCACTTCCGGATGCCAACAACTGTCCGTCGTCACTCACCGCGAGCGCATTTATGTTGCTCGAATGGCCATACAAGGTGCGCAAGACGTTTCCGTTGGTTAGGTCCCAAATCTTAATGACGTTGTCTTTGCCACCTGAAGCTAGCCACCGATTATCAGGACTGAACGCCACTGCGTTCACAGATTGTGTGTGTCCGGTTTGAAGAATCAGCTCAGGTTTACCTTTTAGAATGGGACGCTTATCTGAGGACGTTTGCACTGCCCCGGACGGCACACCAACCCCACGCTTCTCCTGCTCTTTCGTTTGCGCGAAGCTTTGCATCGACGCGCAAACTAACGACAACAGAATTATTAGTGCGGATATTTGTCGCAAGCTTGACCGTGCAGAAAACGAGGTGTGTAAGACTCTGGACTTACCAGGGCAATGATTTGGTTTGAACCGACTGTAAGGAGTCATTAGAGTCTCCTAAAGTTAGTTGCTGACCAGGAATAACAACCCGAGTCTATGGCGAACTGAAAGGTTGTTGGCGAATCGGGCCATAGTATAGACCTATCTCTATAGAAGGCTCCAAGAACATTGGCGACTAGTGATTTGTTAAGATGCAGAAGAGCCAGTTAATCAAATGTAAGGAAGAGTTCCGAAGATGCTGAAGGTCAACGTGATCACCACAGGTGGCACAATTGAAAAAGTGTATTCTGAGCAGACTAGCCAGGTAGAAAATCTCGATAGCAAAATCGATCGATATCTCGCTCGGTTGCGGCTCCCCGACTGCGATGTACGCGTGGTGCCGCTTATGAATAAAGACAGTTTGGAAATGACTGATGATGACCGGCGCGTGATTCTCGAGGTGATCGAGCAAATGCTAGCCGAAGGATCGCCAGTTGTTATCGTTCACGGTACAGATACGATGGTCCAAACCGGTCTCTTTTTGAAGCAATCGCTTCCAGTACTCAGTGTTCCTATTGTACTAACGGGCGCGATGACGCCACTGGGATTTGAAGGAAGTGATGGTTTGCAGAATCTTACGGAGAGTCTTTTTGCCGTTCGCACACTTGGCCCGGGTATTTATGTCGTGATGCACAACCAGGCCTTCCCAATAGATCGTGTGCGAAAGGATCGCGAAACATCCCGCTTTGTTTGGATCGACTCCGTTCCGAATGAGGCCAATACGTCAGAACGCTCACGCTAAGGTGAAGCGCTTTCGTGTTATTTCGTGT
>JBKPQV010000594.1:0-4153 GCA_046734235.1 Acidobacteriota bacterium | reverse complement strand
GCGCAACTGCAGGAATCTAGTTATCAACTTAAGAAGGAATAATTAAATGAGCGCTACACGTTCCGTCGAATTCGACGTGAAAGATATTTCCTTAGCGGGCCATGGTAAGCAACGTATCGAATGGGCCGAAAGAGAAATGCCCGTTCTGCGTCTGATCCGTGAAAGGTTCGCAGAGGAGAAACCACTTACTGGCACAAAGCTAGTTGCCTGTGCGCATATCACTACTGAAACTGCAAATCTCGCTCGAGCACTACAAGCCGGTGGAGCTGATGCAGTTTTGATTGCTTCCAATCCCCTTTCAACCCAGGACGACGTAGCTGCTTCACTCGTCTCTGATTGGGGCATTCCAGTCTATGCTATCAAGGGCGAATCGACTGATACTTACAATCGTCACGTACGCACTGCGCTTGATACTCATCCGGACATTATCATCGACGACGGTTCCGACGTGGTTGCCACGCTCCTGAAAGAACGCGGCGATCAAGTTAAAGAAATCATCGGTTCAACCGAAGAAACAACAACGGGAATCCAACGCCTCGAGGCAATGCAAACAGCGGGCGTACTTCCCTTCCCATCAATCGCTGTAAACAACGCGCAAACAAAACATTTCTTCGACAATCGTTACGGTACTGGTCAGTCAACACTCGACGGAATCATTCGTGCTACCAACATTTTGTTAGCCGGTCGCAATCTGGTTGTTGTTGGATATGGCTGGTGCGGTAAGGGAGTTGCCCTTCGCGCGCGAGGAATGGGCGCCAACGTTATCGTAACGGAAATTGACCCAATCAAGGCGGTTGAAGCGGTGATGGATGGTTTCCGTGTAATGCCAATTGCGCAAGCAGCATCAATTGGCGACATCTTTGTAACCGTCACTGGTAACCGTCACGTAATCGATGGCGAACATTTTGCCAAGATGAAAGATGGCGCGATTGTTTGTAACAGTGGCCACTTCGATCTCGAGCTAAACCTTGTTGCACTGCGCGAGATGGCGGGCGATCCGGTAACGATGCGTCCCTTTGTCGAAGAGTACAAACTCCAATCAAACGGACGTCGAGTCATCGTGCTCGGCGAAGGACGTCTCATCAACCTGGCTGCAGCAGAAGGTCATCCCGCCAGCGTGATGGATATGAGCTTTGCTAACCAGGCGCTCTCAGTTGAATACCTGGTAAAGAATAAAGGAATACTTGAACCGGGCGTTCACTTGTTACCTAAGGAAGTGGATCAGGAGATTGCGAGTCTCAAGTTAAGAGCACTCGGAGTTGCGATTGATACGCTGACTGCAGAACAGCTTGAGTACATTTCAAGCTGGGAGACAGGTACCTAAGCTTAGGTTCGAACTCGGGAAAGAAAATAGGTCCCCGCGGCTGCAAAGATCAGAAGCGGGGACCATCCTGCAACTGTAGGGCGCAAAAGTCCGTGGTTTCCTAGTTGTTGGAATCCACCACCTACCGCCCAATAAGCAATACTCACAACCACTGCAGCACAAAGCGCGATAATAGTTCCCTTTCGTCCAAACGAAACTGCTAACGGCATTCCAATAAGAGCCATAATTACGACGCCAAATGGTCCGGCGTACTTTCGCTGCAACGCTACGGTCAACGCTGATACATCACTGCCGCGTTGTTTAGCGGCCTTGATGTAAGTGTTTAAGCTCGTCGAACTTAGTTGTGAGGGTTTGTCGACACTGGGTTTAAATACATCAGGCGAATCAACTGAATCGAATGTTGTTTCAGTGCCGTTTTGCCTTGCCACCTCCATCCCACTAAGTACCAGAGTCTCAGTGTCGGTCACACTAAGCTTGTTGGCATCAATCCAGTGAGCGGACTTTCCGCTCACAACTTTGGTTAAATGGACGCCATCAGAATCGAGTTCGTAGATTGTGGGTTCTGTAAGAGTTCCCTGGTTCTCATCGAATTCATAAGAATAAAAACGATGCGTTTCAGTAGAGGCAAGCCATTGGCGTCCAGTACCAGTAATCGCGCGCGCCTCTCCGCCTCTGATTCGTGCTCTTAAGGCGTCCTGCTTCAAATTTGCGCCGGGCATCAGATGTTCCTGGACCAACCATGAGCACGCAGCCATCGCAATGGCGAAGAAGAGTCCTGGCAACATAAGCCGGTAAACACTCTGACCGCACGCCCACCAGGCTATCGCTTCATGCCTCTTCGCTAATAAGGCATAGGTGATGAGAATTGCGATCAGCATCGTCGCCGGAAAAAGTTCGACGGCAACTAAAGGCATGAGGAATAACAGATAGCGTGCAACCAGTCCGGCGCTTGCATTAGTGACAGCAATGAATCGCCACAGTTCAAAGAGCGTAAAAATATTAAAAATCGCGGCCAAGGCCACGAAACCAACAATGAAACTCAATGCGAGGGTGCGCAAGAGAGTTGCATCCATCAGATTAGGCAGACCCAGGGAGTCGATACCGAGGTTGTACTGATGTTTTTTCGCGCGCACTGAAGTTACAAGCTCTTCTTTTTGTCGACGATTGAATATCAACCGTCCAAGCGAAAAGGAAGAGACCCGGCTCTTCATCAAGAGGAAAACTGTCACAGCCAAAGTAACGACGGTCGCTAACCATGGTCCAACATAAGGTGAGACGCTCCCCACTCTTGCCAACGACTCACCCAAAAGCGAAATCAAGTAATAAACAACCACTGCGACCAGCGAAAGGATTATGCCGGTGCTTCTCCCGCCACGTCGTATTCGCAGTCCAAGCGCTCCAGCCAAAAAGGCGAATAGGAGCGGCGCGCTTGCCAGTGCGGTTCGTCGATTTAGAATCCTTATGGCTTCGCGTTTCTCAGCATCAGTGCCACTACGCGATCGCTCACGCAAATCGCTCCAATCAAGCGTGTCAGCATTCGGATCTCTTTGACTGAGACGTCGCAAAATGTCCGCGCGCCCGGTATTAATCGAAATTCTTAGTTGCGCAGAACGTTCAACAACATACGACTGTTTTGGATCGCTGTTAGGCTCAGGAAACTTTGCACCTAAAACATCTGTTAAGACGAGCTCAGACTGTTCTCCCGAAGAGTCAATTCGTCCAGAACGTGCTGTGTAGATCTGCGTGGTGTGATCCGGCTGTTGCACGTTGATGAAAACGCGCCCCCAGGTCCCTAACTGCTTGTTGCCGTCTCGGACATAAATCACATAACGCGGAAGGGTGCTAAAGGTGCGCGGCTCTACAGGTGAATCCAGTTTGGCAAGGGCGCCCTGCAGTGCAACCTTTTCCAGATCGCGAGCAGCTTCAGGAACTTCTTTAAGATGAATGTAAAAGGTGGCGAATGTCGCAACCAAGCCTAACAACAAGGCAGGCCAAAGCATGGTCCATGTGCCGACTCCGGCAGAACGCATAGCGATGATTTCGCTGTCGGTTCCCATTCGAGAGAAACCGATCAGTATTCCAGCCAGGGTTGCGAGAGGGATTGTAAAACTCAGAACTCCGGGGAACATTGTCACAGCAATGCCGGCGACAACATTGAAAGGCAAATCCGTGTACAGTAAAACTTCAGCAAGCCTCGAGACTTGTTGAGCAAACAAGACCGCCGACAGCATCAACAGTGAAAGTAAAACATAAGGTATCGTCGCCCAAATAATATATTTGGGGATCAGGAGACCTCTCAAGCTGAAGTTACGCTTTAACAAATTGTATTTCTATTGAGCGAACGTAGGTCTGACCCTGGGTAAGCGCTCCAACACCCTTCCTATGATTTGATGAGTCAGTTCAGCGAGTTCTTGTTTCGTATTTACTGGTACATCGCGCGCGCTCTCTGCGAACTTAGCAGGCGAAAGTTTTTCAGTGGTTCGTAAGTGCGCATGAAGACGTTTGGAGACTGCGCCACCTCTTCCATTACTACAAGAGCGACAGCGCAAGCCAAAGTCGGATGAAATGAAAATCGTTTCCTCCGTGCCAAAGCTACGATGACAATCGGCACAATTCTTTAGATCTGGCAGGAAGCCTTCAATCTTCAAGAGCCAAACTTCGAAGTAACGAAGTACCGATTGCAGGTCTTCGGGAGATTCGCTAATCGCTTCGAAGCAAGCATTCGCCATTCGAAAAAGTAGGTCGTTAGCTTGATGAGGCGGTGAAAATTCAATTAATAGATCACCGAGATATGCGAGGCCGGTTACGACAGCCGGATCTGATGAGAGG
>JBKPQV010000593.1:0-13215 GCA_046734235.1 Acidobacteriota bacterium | reverse complement strand
AGTCCAAACACTATTCCAGTCGTCAAGGCGACTACACTCGTGAACGTAAGGACGCGCCAATCGAAACCAATTTCGCGAGCCCTCGGTAGCGAGTCCGGGCTAAGGGCGACCAATGCACTTGTCCCCCAGGTGGCGAGTAGTACACCGATACCCCCTGCGATGACTGCGAGCAAGATGCTTTCGGTCAAAAGCTGGCGTATGAGGTGATACCTTCGCGCACCGAGTGCGGTGCGGAGAGCAATTTCACGCTGGCGTGGAGCAGCTTTGGCCAATAAGAGGTTGGCGACATTGGTGCACGCGATCAGTAGTACGAAACCGACTGCACCCAGGAGAATGTAGAGTGGCAGCCGAACGTCGCCTACGATGTCGTCGAGGTACGGGCGCGAGCGAAACGCAAAACCAGCGCTCGCCGGGAACATATCTGGAAAATTATCGCTCTCATACTTTGCTACCGTGTCCAGATCGGCAGCGACGCTTTTCTCCGAAACGCCGGGACGGAGGCGCGCAATTACGCTCAGAAAATGCGAATTGCGCACGTTGATCTCTGGATCAGTCGTCGTAAGGGGAACCCACAAATCGACAGGCTTTTCAAATTGGAAGTCACGCGGCAGGACACCAACGATTTGATACGCAGCATTGTCGAGGTACAGCGACTTGCCTATTGCATCGTCACTGCCGGCGAACCGCCGCTGCCACAGACCATAAGTGATCAGCGCGACGTGGTCTCGACCCTTCGTAGTTTCCTCAGGCGAGAAATTGCGTCCACGCACAGGCTCCACTCCGAGTGTTGGAAGGAGTGAGGGAAGTACCACTCGTGTCATTACGCGTTCGGGCCTAACGCCATCGGACAAATTTGCGTCACCGTCATACCAGGCACCGATGCTTTGAAAGCTTCGCGTTTGCTGGACCACATCCTGATACTCCGGGTACGAAAATGGACCGTCATAGCGACCAAAGATGGCTGCGCCTGTGTGTACGGCGTAAAGTGAATTCGAGTCCGGCAATGGAAGAGAGCGCAGCAATACCCCGTTTACAACGTTGAAGATGGCACTGTTTGCACCAATACCAAGGGCAAGGGTCATCACCGCAATCAATGTGAAGCCGGGTCTCTTGATTAGACCACGCACTGCGTAGCGCAAATCCTGAATCAGTTGATGCATTTTTGAGGTCCTCTACTCAGACTTTTACGCCGCAAATATTCTCAAAGTTCGTGCCACGTCAAAGGTCAAGGCGAAACAGTCACCAGTACCCGCTGTGTTGTTGAGAAATCCAAGAGATAGCGCAGATCACGCTGGTTTTGTCGGCACAATTCTTGAAGACCCACCGTTTTAAGGTTCAGTTATGGGATTACACGATCCCATTTCTATAAAAGAGGATTCGAATAATTGAACTCGTGATCCACCTAAACGGATTATTCGGTCGAACTTACAAAATCGGTGATGAAGATCATATCGTGACTATGAGCCCTTCGTTCGAATAATATCCGCTTCCGATTTGTGCAAGCGGGTCTCAAGATTGATCCGCCACGATCGTTAATGTGCGTTAGTGCTTGTGTGTGCTTTCCGTTGGTAGGCCTGCGTCGATCCAATCTCTCTTTCCTCCCGAGTAATCGCTGACATTCGTGTAACCCATCGCCACCAATTCACGGGCGGCGTTTTCCGATGCATGTCAGGTAGGTGACGCACAGTACACGACTATCTCGGCGCTTTTGTCTGGCAAGAGAGTTGGTGCTAAGGAGCTCACCTGCTCCGGTGGAAGATTAATAGCGCCCGGCAAATGTTCGTGCTCATACGCCACTTTAGCCAGCGTCTCGAGCAGCAAGAACTTATCTTTCCGATCGATCTTGCTTCTAAGTTCGTCTCTGCTAATTGTCTTCATTACTGTTACCTCGCAAGTTACCAGTCTACCCCTTATATGATCCAAAAGTGCATCGTGGAACAAAAGAATTCATCCGAGTCCTGAAAGGACCTAAGTTAATAGCCGTGGGCGAGCGGCTTTGCGCGATGCCCACGGTACTAGCAGAACAGAATTGGTGACCCTGAAAGGGTCAAACAATCCGCGTCTTTGACCCTTTCAGGGTCAGCAACAAACACTCGTTAGCACCGTGGGCTTCGCGCAAAGCCGCTCGCCCACGGCTATTAAGTTTCATCCTTTCAGGATGGAAATTTTGGTTGCGGCTTATGCGCGTGTAATCGGCGTAATCTGCGGATGAATTCTTTTGTTTTCTATCAACTTAAACTTTTTTGTCACGATTCAGATCAGTTCGTTGACATTTCCAATAAGTTGGCTTAGTGTTCGCGCGTTTCGGATAAAGGTATCAATAACAAACTTCCTGCCCGACGCTGATACCTCGCCGCGCCGTGAATTTCTCGCATTCTCGGCCTCAACTTTAATACCTCGCTCGATTAGTACGCATGAGCCTACTGATATTCAACAATCCGTAACGGGTTAATCTCAACGTATCAGGGATACAAGCGTCGTGATTGTCGCTTTGGCTTGACGTGTCACCCGAACGATTACAAAACCCAAATCAACCTACGCATGAGCAACTCCTCCACCGCGCTCGTACGTCGATCGTTGTCGTTCGAGACGACGACGCAAATCGCCGCGACTTAATTGTTCATCTGGTTTCTTCTTGTGGCGCCTCAACCCATGTAGTCCAGGATGCCGCAGAGATCGGTGATTTAGATCCCGAAACTCAAAGAGTTGCCGTGATTGCTCTCGGCAAAGATCAACATCCAGATGAAATGAGTCTGCGTGTTATTCGAGAGCTCAAACTAAAAAGTCTCAAGATCATTACATATGGTGACAACCTGTTTTCCTGGCCGATAGGCCTTCGTTGCAACGCATTGCTAAACGGCGCAATGTTGTTGCTCGACAGTTCCACCAAGACCTTCAATGCTGACCTCCGATCGGCGCTAATAAAACTATTACAACATGAAAAGGACCGGCAGCTTGAGGAGTTGAAAATCAAGCAGCAAATGGCGCAGCTCGGTATTGTGGGAACGAGTGGACAAATGCTTTCTGTTTTCCGATCCGTAATCCGGTTTGGCACTTTAAGCGACTTCCCGGTCCTGATTAGTGGCGAGACAGGCACTGGCAAAGAATTGATCGCTAACTCTCTTTATCGACTAGACGCGAAACGCAGCAGAGGCCCGTTCATCGTAGCTAACTGCAGTGCAATTAACACCGGCATTGCAGAAAGCGAGCTCTTCGGGCATCGACGTGGTTCTTTCACTGGAGCAGATGCCGATCGTAAGGGCCTCTTTCGTTCGGCCGATGGCGGTGTACTTTTTCTAGACGAGATCGGTGAGTTGAGCCAGTCGCTTCAGGCAAAGCTCCTTCGGGTTTTACAAGAAGATCGAGTCCTGGCGGTTGGTTATGACCGAGAAGTCCCGATTGACGTGCGGGTGATTGCAGCAACCAATAAAAACCTGGAAGCGATGGTACGTGAAGGGAAGTTCCGTGAGGACCTGTACCACAGGTTAAACGTCCTTTCGATTCATGTGCCACCATTGAGTGATAGAAAGGAAGATCTTAAACCGCTAGTTGAGCACTTTCTTAGAAAGTACTCATCGTTGAATCAGGCTTCGGTTATTGCGGTTGACGATGATTTTCTTGACGCTCTGCATCAAATGAGACTCTCGGGCAATGTCAGGCAGCTGGAAAATATTGTCAGACGGGCTTTGTTGAATGCCGGAGCGACATCCTCTCTTGGTCTGAATGATCTAACGATGGTTGAGTGGGGGCAATTGGCGAGTGACGAAGAGACTGTCACTCCCGCGGGTAAATTAGATCCGGCAAGCCCGCAAACTACGTTCTCGCAGATTCTGCATTTGAACGACTGGAACTTATCGAAGTCTCTGGACCACTGCGAACGCGCGCTACTCAAGTGTGCCTTACAGTTCACTCACGGCAATCAGTCTCAAACTGCAAGACTGATGGGAATTACGCCACGCAGTGTTTACAACAAGCTTCAGAAACACAAACTGCGCTACCCTTAGGTTCGGCTCTACGTAAAAGATCAGATACCACCTGCTTTAGCAGCGTGGAGTCTCAATTTCGCGCTAGGTATCGGGTCCGAGCCACCCATAGATACCACCTGCTTCAGCAGCGTGGAGTCTCAGTTTCGCGCTAGTGCTTCAACGGCGATGAGTTTCAACTTCCCACTGGAGATAGTGAAATTGCGGATCATTAGCGAAAAATTGAAACTCCACGCTGCTGAAGCAGGTGGTATCTAACCGGAACTGAGGAGCGAACCTCTAGCGCGAAACTGAAACTCCACGCTGCTAAAGCAGGTGGTATCTGATCTTTTTGTGCAAGCAAATAGGTTCAGAAAATCTTTTCTTCTCCCGCAGGTTTCTTCCGGAAAAGTTTTTCCGCATACCTTCCTCGACCAAGCGTCCAGCGCTCACTTCCCCAATCAAAACCAAGCATAAACGTTTTACCGGTTCTGGTACGTTCGTTGCCCCACAACCTTTCGAGTTTCGGTCTTAACGATGATTAACGTGGGGATGAGAAGTCCGTGGATTTGAAGAACCATACCGTGAATTTCCGAATCTGCGACATCTTTTACCCTGATTGCCAACAAGTGCTGTTCTGTATGCATGGTAACGATGTTCTACACGGGCGCGTGGTTGACTTATCGACAACCGGTGAACCTGACGTTGCCTTTGCCGAAATTGAAGTGGCCCAACTCGAACAGCGAGTCATAGTACCGATCGATCGGATTCTCAGTATCTGTGAATGATCCAGTTGACCAGTCGCCATGTCGTTCCACGCATTCGCATTGTGCGCGTGCCCCGCGGGCACAATGGCACCCTGGCTACGGCCAGGATTATTGGTCAATTGGTACTTGAAGGAGCAAAAGACTTTTACGTCAGGCAAAAAGCGATAGAAGTATTTCGAGCATACAGAGTGAAACCAAAGAACCGAATGGGTGAAGTTTGCGCGCTCTTTGATTTTGTGAAACGAAACATTCGTTACACACGGGATATTTTCCGGGTCGAGTTGTTGCATTCAGCGCGAAGAATGCTCGAGCTTCAAGCGGGCGACTGCGACGACATGACAATTCTGCTTGGCGCTATGTTGATGTCAACGGGCCATCCGGTGCGATTAATTCTTGCCGGCTTCCGACGGAACAGACCGCATGCTTATTCGCACATCTATCCCGAGGTAAATGTTAGTGGCCGTTGGATCGCAATAGATGCGACTGTCGATCAACCGATCGGTTGGGCGCCTCCGGCTCTTTGGAAACGCATCTGCGATATTCAGAAGGAGACAACTAAATGCTCTATCAAGACACGTTGACAGGCACATTGCACGAAGTACCCGACAGCCAGGTCGGTTGGGGTTTTGCCGAGGATCCGTATGGAGTTGGCGAAGCTTACGACGGCCTGGGCTACCCACTAGGTTGGGGATTCAAAAGTCTGAAAGGCCTAATCAAGAAAGTCGCGCCGATTGCCATGTCCATGTCTCCGTATGGGCAGATTATTAGCAGGGCTCTTCCGATTGCTCGTCGTGCTCTTGCGCCAGTGTTGGCAAGCACTGGTCAAGCTCTCCGTCAACAAGCGATGCAACAGTTAGCGCCTGTTCCACAGCTGTCAGCTGTGCCAGTCGCGCCGGTTCCTACGGTTGCGCCGGCCCCGCCCATAGTTGCCCGACCCGTGCCGCCGGTGGGCCAACGACTACCGGTTGGGTGGAGACGTCCGCCCGTTCCTTATACAGGGCTTCGACCGCGCAGAGTTTACCTGCGGTGTTCGGCGTGGCCTGGTCCAAGAGGGCTAGTGCCAGTTAGTGCAGCTGCAACAACGCCGCCAACGGTGCCCGTCCCGGCAGTAGTTGCACCACCGGTCGTGGCTCCTGGTCGTGTTCGCTATAGAGGCAGAGGTCGTCGCCGCTAATCGAAGATCGTAGAGGACATCGGTGGCTTACATCCTCTCGAAACCGTTTTGCGAAGCTGAAGCCGCGAGTCAAGGTTGGGACGCAAGTTTCCAAACCGCGCAGGCGCTCTTTGAACGATTTCATTCCTTCTCGCCGCCGAGTACGTTGCGCCGGCAGTGTCCAAGGTTAATGCCGAAGATATTGGTGAACCTTGGAGAATTACGAGGCCTGATTTATCGCTCTGACAAAGAGCAGTGTGGGAGGCCGCGAACGTTCATCCATTTCATGGAGACGCCACCTCTGCTAGCGAGTGATCCAGAAGGAAAGCAGCTTTACATCGTTGGCGGAAACTACCGCGTCACTTCGCGAGGAATTGAGGGATAGAGATAGGACTTATTAATGAAACGCGCAAACCAGTTTGACGAAGTAATGATCGTCAACCCAGGCCCGGGCAGAATCGATTCAGATCAGAGAGTGAGGCTTATGAGATTTCACAACGTCTATTCACCAGAGTTGAGTGGCTACGCGGAACCGGAGACTTACGGTTATTACGCTGAGCCCGAACCTTTCGGTTACTACGCTGAGGTTGATCCTGCCGTTGGTTTTTATGGTGGGGTCGATCCGACTTACGGCTACTACGGTGAGGTTGAGCCGACGATTGGTTACTACAGTGAAGTCGATCCGATGGTTGGTTATTACGGTGAAGTTGATCCGATGGTTGGCTATTACGGTGAAGTTGATCCGACTGTTGGGTACTACGGTGAAGTTGATCCAATGGTCGGGTACTACGGCGAAGTTGATCCAACTGTTGGTTACTACGGTGAAGTCGATCCAACTGTCGGTTACTACGGTGAAGTTGATCCAACCGTTGGTTACTACGGTGAAGTTGATCCGATGGTTGGGTACTACGGTGAGGTTGATCCAACGATTGGTTACTACGGTCAGGTCGATCCCAGTTATGGCTACTACGCTCAGGCGCCAGAGTCCGCGGGAATGGACGGATGGGGCGGCTATGGTTATGGCGCCGAATCCGATCCGGTTGGGTATTACGCGGAAGAGTTGCCAATGGGGTACTACGGAGAGCCTACGGAAATGGTTGGCTACGGCGAACAAGAATTTGCCGAAGACTATCCGGGTGTTGGGTATTACGGAGAACCTGACTACGCGGGATATGTGCGCGAAGACTCGTCCTTCAATCCCGGCTGCCCTTTGCCGACCAACGTGCATGGATACGACGAGGCAGACTTGTCAGGTTACTCACGGCCAGCGACAGTGAACCCTTCATGCGATCAATTCACTTCGCAGCCTGGATCACCTTCATCGCCCCCTGAAACTTTCAGACCATTGTGGTGAGGTTAGGAAACTGATTTTGCAAACGCAGAGTAGGAGAAATTTGCTATGGCTATCGTACAAGGCATTAGAGAGAAAGTTCACCTTCCGATTTATGACTCGCTTTCGGTTGAAGCAGGAAAGCAGCTCAAGGATGCGGAGCCCGGAAGCATACTGAAGTTCTTCGTTGACGTTCAAAGGAAGACGAAGCTCCAAACAAATTTGCAGTCTGCCTCATTGCTGCCTCATTACAATACTTTTGAGGCACGAGCGATGCGCGTAGTCATCAGCGATTTGCCTCCAGTGTTTTCAGACAAGGTCAAGCTCGTGATTCCGGCGGAGGAAACAAATAAGAAACTGAATACCAACCTCTCGCGGGCGATGGAATTGCTCGAGGAGGCACGAGCGAACACGGACGGTGTTACCACGGTGAGCGTGGATAGCAGTGGTAACGAGCCGGGCTCTACCGAGATCACGTTAGATCGGTTCGTGATCGAGGAGGAGATTAAGAACCTGAACGAAGCTCCGCCGAAAGAGCAAGTCAGTCCGAATAACGGTGCCGGCACGATCATTGGAAAGCTGATTTACAACACTGTTACCACCCTCTACGTTGGTGAAAAGATCATGATTCAGATGCCGACCTGGTTTTTCCCAGCCGGCGCCGGGCCTTACTCTGAGACCGGCCACTTCACCACCCACGGCGAGCCTAGTCCTACCGCAACCTTCAGGTTCGCTGAGCCAATCTACATCGACAAGCAACAGAACTTTCGAGTGGAGTTGGAAGTTCCAGATACCGACACTCTCAAGGACATTCAAAGCATTTATGGTCCATTGAATGTGTGGGTGGTGCTGGATGGCTACATGACCCGTGATGTGCAGTAGCGGTTGCAAAGCGAGCCGTTTCGAGAATCGTCGAGGTATGAACACAGATGACGCCTGCACAACAGTTACGCGCCCGCAGACCGTTGAGAAGAACTTCCCCTGTTCCTCAAGTGGGAAGTTCTTCATCATTCGTAATGCCCTTCGATCATGCTGCAACGTTCGAACTTAAGGGCATACCGGGAAACATTGTCCAGGACGTTATCAACATAAGCACCGATGGAACTTTCGTCGCGGTGGCTATCGGCTATGGTTTCGAAGAAGATCGTGGACGTACGGTGCAAGTTATTAACCCTGTTCCTGCCCCTAACTCGACTTTCAAACCAGGTGAGTTGACCCTTTCTAGAATTCCGCTAGCTGCACTGATTGAAGGGTTTCGGATCAACCCTCGATTCGAACGTTTGGTCTTTAATGATCTTGAGTCGAGTGGAGGAGGCCTTCGAGAACGGACCTTTTCAGGGATTGATATTGCTGCTGCTCACAGCGAGAAGCTCATCGAGCAGGTGAAGCCACCAGAGGAAATTTCATTTCTTTTCAGCATTCTGGACAGCGCCACTGGCCGAGAGTTGCAAGATGAGCCGACCCATAACCTTGCCTCGCTGGGCAGTAGTGACGGAGTCAGACCGTTTCGAGTACTGGCCCAGCCACTTACTTTTCAGCCGCGATCAACTATCAGACTGCAAATTGTAGAGCGCTCTGCGAATGTTCGAGGGACACTCTTCATCGTCCTTTACGGTTACAAACGATTTGGTACAGGCAGCTCAGTTACGTCTCAACTCGACTCCTCAATCAATCCAGCTAACGAGCCAACAGGACGTGTAATTCCATTTGATTATGTTGCTACCTTTCCGTTGACGGGCTTACCAGGAAACCAAATTGAGACGGAAGTCCCTATCAATGTCGACGGCGGTTTTGTTACGACCTCGATCGGCTACGGACTGGCTGTGGATAGCGTGGACATCGCTGTTCGCAATTTAGGAGTAGCACCGTTCCCTCTAGGAAGTTTGAGGCTCGATCAATTTCCTTCAAGCGCTTTACAAGACGGTATTCGCATTCGACCCGATTTCCTGAGGATCGCAATTAGCGGCGGTTCTTTAGCAACAATTCAACAGGCGGATGTTGTCAACAGGATCTTCGAACGTCTAAATCGGTCTGACAGCGTCTCGTTCCGCTATTCAATCTTCGACAGCGCTACCGGACGTGAACTCCAGAATCAACCGATTAACAACATTGCTGGTTTGGGGACCGCAACCGGGGAAAGGCCTTTTAAAACGCTCGCCCGTCCAATGCTGTTTCTTCCACGAACAACCATTCGCGTAACCGTCGAGGAGCGTTTTGGTCGCGGTAATCTCTTCCTGGTTTTTCAAGGCTATAAGCGTCTGGGTGGTCCAACCAGGAACCAGGTCTCACCACGGAGGACCAGGTAATGCTGCCTCAGAATCAAAGCAGATTTCCCGTCAATCTTCCTGCGGTCGGAGGTGCCCCGGAGCGGAGAGGCATTCCTTTCGACTACGCCTTCCGTTATCAACTCGCAGGAAAACCAGACAACGTAATCAATAGCATTGTCACAATTAGTGTCGAGGCGACATTTACTGCTGTCTCCGTCGGTTACGGGGTAGTGCCAGAAGTTACGCCAATTATTTTTGGACCGGAAAATGAGGGCGACGGGATTTCACTACGAAACGTCAGGGTGAGTGACATCTTTGAGGCGCTTAAACCAAAGCTGTCTGTTGGTAGTTTCCTCAGCAAAGAGTCTGGACCGGAAGCCGTCTTTAAAAATGGGATCAAGCTCAACCCGGCCGTGGCTGAAGTTGCCCTTCAGGAAGAAGGGGATCTGCCGTTGAGCAACGACGTTTTAGCAAGGTTGTTTCAGGCTGTTGGCTCGCCGACGCAACAACTCCTATTCAAGTACGCGCTCTTCGACGAAGGCTCCGGACGTGAGTTTCAGAGTGAACCCATCCTCAACATCGCTGGATTAGGTTCAGCCGGTGGCGAGCGCCCCTTTCGTTACTTTGCTCAACCGATAGTCTTTCGGCCGCGCTCAACTATTCGCATGGAGGTAACAGAAGTTTCAGATTTCAAGGGTGACTTACACGTGTCATTGCATGGTTACAAAGTGCTTGGAGGTTCAGACACTCCAACCGCGGTTGCTCCGCCTGGTACAGCGAGGAGACGTTGACGCATGAGTACCATGATTTCTTTGGAACGAACGCCAGCGTTGTGCAATTCGTGCGGCATTCCGTTCGACTCCCAATACTTTGACGATTCAGACGTAGTGGGTATAGACGATCCGCCACTTGAATTTGGCCAGGAAGTCGTGCTGGCTCGATTTGAGCTCCCGCCGCAATATTGCGGCGTCCTCCAATATTTCGCTCAGTTTACCGATAGGTTTGGGAGAGACGCCGCGCGAATCGACACCCCCGAGATCGAGTGGAAGTTACTAATCAATAATCATTCTCTATTCCCGTATCTGAATCTGCGTCACATAGTGAATCCCTGGGGTTATGGAAGTTATCCGGTGAACATTCGCCTTGATGAAAACTCATCTCTTGAACTCGTAGCTCGTCGGGTAAAGGTGGCTACAGAAGTACCAATCCTTGATCGCGTAAAGCGTGTCGGCGGAAGAGTCATGGGGAGGTTTTGGTACAACTCATGTTACGGCGATGTCGAGCGCAGAAACTATTGAAAGTGTTTCGGGGGGTTATCAATTGAATGTCCGCTCTTTCAAGACGATGTGGACACAACAATATTCGGGTGACGATTCGTTCGGGAAAATATTTCCGAGTTGACTCCCCTCCGGTTAATGCACTGGTCACACCTGAACTAGCACGTGAGTTACATGGTGTGCTCGAGCGATTTGGACGTGCAGTATCAACTGGGTCCGGAAACAGAGTCAGCATTTTCTTTGAGCCGGGAATCTTCGGTCATCACAAGGTTGGACGCGCGGTCGACATTTATGCGGTGGGTGGTCTCGGACTCGAAACCTGGAAACGGCGATGGGATGCAGCACAACAAGGAGTTGGCCGCGCAAAGAATGAAGAGCGAGGAACCAACCTGGGATGGCAACTCTATAAGACTTTGCAGACCTGCGGTCGCTGGTCCCAGCCCGATGGTTTTCCAGTTCAACTCTTTGGACCATGGACCAGAGAAGAAGGCCCCTGGAAATACATCAGCGACTTTCTGCTGAATGCGCATCGGGATCATATCCATGTTGCCAAATAAGATTTGAGGTGACTGTCATGCAACAACTTGCGGCGCAACGACCATTCTTCGAACCGGCCCATGATTTACCAATTGATGCTGATACGGGTCTCGGTGATGTTAATCATCTGCTCATCCTGGCAATTGAGCGAGCGCTTTCGCCCCCAATCATTCACAGGCGAAGCGCTCTTCAGCCAATGCGCGTCGTTGTCGTCGATCGAGAGGTATTTTTCTCACCTGATATGACAGGTGGAATTGGCTGCGACTTGCCACGTTTGTTGCCGCGCGCTACTCAAAGGTCGCGGCAGTTCGGACTGCCGGTTCAACAACGTGCAGTGAGAGGTGAAATTCTTAGTGATGAAGCCGGAAGGCTGTACGAAAAACTCGGTCGCCAAATTAGACCGTTACATCAGTTGGCGAGTGGTCCATTTGGAGATGTATTAGATGTGGTCCCGGTGCCGAACGGAGGTCTTCAAGGAGCCAACGCATCGCAGCAACCAGTTGCTACTTCCGACACTACAAAGGTGTCTGCCGATGGCACTACCAGCGTTAACGAGGAAACCTCAGCTTCCAGATTTGTCCCGGTCCACGAATCGAATAATCACCGAAGTACAGTCAGTCATCGGAAGTTATTCGCTGATCCAGGTCAATGGCGTGTGCTGAAGTGGGGCGAGTTTAAAGAGATCCTTTCACCGCAGCTCGCTCATCCGGAGAGACTGCGCGACAGCTACAGATTGCCCTGTTATGTCCAGGTGTTCGAAACCGAACGCGAAGTATCAATTAGTGAGCTTGCTGATCTCTACAAGTCGGATGGTCGACAGGCACGTCTCTACTTTCTGACGGGTGAGATTGCAGCCAAACTCGACCTGGTCCTACCTTTGCGGGCAGCACCAACGCAAGACTCAGTGCGACCTCCAAATACTCTCTTACCCCACGAACGTGTCTTTAAGTTGATGGTCGCCAACGATCCGACAACCGACATCACCAACAGTGGTAGCAATCCGGAGTCGCAAGTGATCAAAAGTGGAGCTGCGCCTAAGTCACTAAAAAGCGCAATTCCCGTACGGTTCATAAAAGAGTGGGAATTCAAAATGGGCCGCGAGGAGGCGTTGTACGACATGAACTCCAAACCGACGTTGGGTAGTTTGATTGTGAAAATCTGTCGTGGCTTAAGAGTAGGCAAGAACAGAAATGAATTTAGCAAATGGCAGACTCTCTTAACGAGCAAAGACATAGACGAGCAGCTGTGGTTAGTGCGGCCCCCAGGAGGCAGACTTGCTGACCCTCGTATTCGTGAGTGGGTCCTGAAAACTCTCGAGCTCGGCGGTTACGATTCGAGCAAGATGATCACTGAGTGGGAAATTTTCTGGCGACGGAAAGGCCTCTAGATCCAAGTAAAACAGCATGTCGTACTTTTCTGAAATTGAAGATGGGCCATCTCCGAACGATCTCGGTTGTGGACCAGAGTGTAACTGCGGTCCGTGTAAAACCACGATCAGCGGCTTAAACGAATTGTATGTGAAGGAAAAAATAGATGGACGTCAGCCACCGCAAAACGGCCTGAGTTCGATCGGCCATCTCCATGGTTTCGACATGTTTGAATCGGCGAGGAGAACTAAAATGTACATACAGCCACCACGCCGGAGGTTGGACCATTTCCACGGCTTCGGGGAGCCGGCCGTCGCCGCCAAACCGAAGGCGGATCTTGTCTTCGACAAATTCGAGTTTGGCATCTCGCTCGTTCCCGCGCTTCACAAGCCAGCGATCGACGCCTTGGCCGATCGGATCGTAGAGATCGCACGGCAGGTGCCGGGGCCACTGGGGACGATCCGCCTGGTGGGCCATACCGACTTCATCGATACGGAAAAGTACAACCAGGCTTTAGGGATGATGCGCGCCAAGGCCGTGCGGGGTGCTCTGGCC
>JBKPQV010000592.1:0-5672 GCA_046734235.1 Acidobacteriota bacterium | reverse complement strand
CAGTGGCATTTCTAACCTGGCTAGTTTTGTAAGTCGTACTGAAGGCTGGCGACGAGGTTTGCGACGATCAGAGTTTGGTGATGAGCGTGATCCGCAAATGAGAGAGTTTATGGAGCAAACGGCGCCTGTAAACAACGCGCTCAAGATCAAAAAGCCGTTATTAATAATTCAAGGTCAGAACGATCCGAGGGTACCTTTCACAGAGGCTGAGCAAATTGTGGCGGCGACAAAAAATCGAATACCCGTTTGGTACATTTTGGCGAATAACGAAGGGCACGGCTTCACTCACCAGGACAATCGAGATTACCAGTTATACGCAACGATATTGTTTGTAAAAAAATTTCTGCTCAATTGAGCATTTCCTCAAACCCCGCTGCAGCAGTTTCGCAGCCTTCGCAAAAAAGGAGAGTCAGGATGAAGAGATTTATAAGAATGGTTCCCGTATTGTGCCTTGTCACGCTGCTGGCTTTGTCAGTGCCGCCAGCTGGTTACGCGAAAGGAGGTCCTCCTCAAGGAGGTTCGGATTCGACAAAGAATCCGCCGCCGCCTCCACCACCGCCCCCACCGCCACCACACGGATTGGTTGGCGGATGGCTCGCGTATCTGCTGGGTTGATTCTTTCAAGTTATCTGCAGAGTGGAAAGGTGTAGCCAATCCACTCTGCGGGCTTAATTGAAGCGAAGTATTTGTGATGCGATTTATCGTCCTCACACTGCTGATTGCATTTTTCGGTGCCCTACCCGTTCATCCACAAACACCTTCGGTAAAATCACAAACAATTCGATCGAAAGAGGAACTCGTAGTCACGCTTATGAAGTCGCCACGCGATGAGGTAGTGATCGCAGCGTTGCTCAAGCTAAACGCACGGTTAGTTTCTAGTGATTTATGGCAGAACGTCATGGATGTTGCGGCACAAGAGTATTACAACAAACAACATGATGAGGCGTTCTTCTTCTATGAAGTGGCCCGATTAATCGCAGTCCAATTAGGCGACCATAAACTTGAGGGGATCACTCACTACAATGTCGCTAGATCGTATTCAGGACTAAGTGATTATGTGAATGCTCGCAGAGCCTATCTTGAAAGTGAAAAAGCATTTAGGGCGGTGGGTCTGCGGCGTGATCTTATCTATATCTGGAGTGACATCGCCACCTTAGGCCTTATACAAGAGAATTACGATGAAGCCAGGACGTACGCGGAAAATAGTGTTGCCCTTGCTGAACAGTTGCGATTGAGTAAGGAGCCTGCCGGCCAGTATCCAGATGATTTCGGAGTAGCTGGAGCGCTAAGCACTCTGGGAGAGTTGGCTAAACGTGACGGCGAGAGCCGTCAGGCGATTGGAAACTTTCAGCGTTCACTCGCGCTTTATCAGAAGCTCAACACCCGAGGTGGTTATGAGTATTACATTGCAGATGTAAATGCGTCACTAGGTCGAGCTTACACGAGTGTTGGTGATTATCACCGTGGTCTCGGCTTTCTAAACAAGTCCGCTGCGATAGCCAAAGACCTGCAACGTCCGGAATTCGTTGCCAACCTGGAAAACAGCATTGGGTTTCTCTACCTCGAGCAAGAGGACTACCGGCAAGCCAGCAAACATTTTGAAGCTAGCCAACGAATTTTTAGCGAGCAACGAAATACCAAAGAGGCCGCTCGTCTACTCCTGAATCTTGGAGTTACACAGCTGCGGCAGAACAACCATGAGCAAGCGCTGGCATTTTTTCGCCAGAGTCTAAAGGCTGCCAAAGAGCAGTCACAAAATGGACTGATTATCGCAGCCCGAGAAGGCATTGGTGCTGTACTAAGTGCCAATGGATCGCTAGCAGCAGCGCTGGATGAATTTGAGACTGCATTAAGACTTGCCAGGGAAGTGAAGGATTCGGCGCGTGAGGCAGAAATACTTTGGCGCATGGCAGATGTTTATCAGAAAGAAGGAAAGTTTGATGAAGCGGTAAGATTTTCGCTTGCCGCCTTGCAGATCGCTGACGGTCACGATCTGACGAAGCTTTCATATCTTGCCGAAGTTTCGCTGGGGCTTGCGTATAAAGCGCAAGGCAGACTGGAGTTGGCTATTCAAACATTGAAACAGGCAATCGCTGCAATCGAATCATCGCGAGGATTGATTGCCGGAGGGGTGGAGGAACGTAGCGAATTTTTCAAAGAAAGGTTGGTTCCCTATCATGAATTGATCGAGATTTACCTGAGACAGGGTAAAACATTTGAAAGCTTTCTATATTCGGAGTTGGCGAAGGGCCGAGTCCTGTTTGATGCGCTAAGCGGTGAAAGTCCGGATATGACGGCGGTTTTAACGAACGATGAGAAAAATAGATTGCGAAGTCTGAATCGAAGCATATCTGAATTTAGCAGACATGTAAGAGAAGGGAGGACCACAGAAAAGGCGCAACTAAGTGCAAGCCGAGATGAATACCAATCGTTCTTCAACAGCGTTTATGTCGCGCATCCTGAGCTAAGACTCAAGAATGGCTTCATTCCAACGCTGACAGCCGAAAATTTAGGTAGTGCGTTAGACGAAGACACGGCATATCTAGAGTATGTGGTTTTCGACGAGCGAGTATTCCTCTTTCTCCTGAGGAAGGCTGACGGCTTGCAGTTAGATGTTGTTGAACTACCGGTTTCTGCCTCGCAACTAAGAGCGAAAGTTAATGAGTTTCATGATCGCCTTGCTCAGCGTCATCCTGACTTTAGGGGCATTGCTCGAGAGTTGTATGAGCTGCTAATTGGTCCTGTAATGGAGCGAATCAAAGATGTCAAAACGGTATGCATCGTTCCTGACAATTTTTTGTGGAATGTACCTTTTCAGGCCCTAAAGAGTCGCGACGATCGTTATGTCATTGAAGAGGTAGCGATCTACTTTACGCCCTCATTGAGTGTACTTAGTCAAATCCGCAACAACAGACAAACGAGTGAGGAAGTATCCCTACTTGCCATCGGGAACCCCGACATTGTTTCGGAAGGCCGCGATGCCGATCTTGGTCCATTACCGGAAGCTGAGGACGAGGTCAGGAAGATCAGTTCAGCTTTCAGAAGTGCAAAAAAGACAACAATGCTAGGCCAACGGGCCAGTGAGAGGGCGTTTAAGTCACTGGCTCCTGCTTATTCAGTAATTCACATGGCAACTCACGGTGTTCTTGATAATAGCAGTCCGCTTTATTCATATCTGAGGCTTGCGCAGACGAACGATGGAGAGGATGACGGTTTTTTGGAAGCACGCGAGATTATGAACGTGAAACTCAAAGCAGATCTGGCGGTGTTGTCAGGATGCGAAACTGCAAATGGCCGAATTGCGCCGGGCGAAGGTGTAATCGGCATGTCCTGGGCATTCTTCGTTGCTGGTACACGATCTGTTGTAGTCAGTCAGTGGCCAGTGAATTCGGTGAGTTCTGCATGGCTGATGAGTTCCTTTTACCGATCATTCACGAGTCGTAATGGCAAGGCTTTCAGTGTGCGCAATGCAGCACTAGATGTAATGAAGACACCAAAGTATCGACACCCCTTCTACTGGGCGGCCTTTGTGTTAGTTGGGAAGAACTAAGACGTATAGCTAATTGCGAAGAAGGCGTTTTGCCTCGCGACAGGTTTGATATAGCTGCTTCGCAATCCCCGATTCCGGATTAATTTTTAGCAAGGCCCGAAACTCTATTTCTGCGTCGTCGAGCATGGCATGCCTCGCATAGAAAACTCCCAGAGCCAGGTGTGAGCGAGTTTTCTTCAACTGCCTGAGCTCCTTAAAAGCAGCGACAGAAATTATTTGAAACCTGACCTCAGACGACCCTGGACCAGGCGAGACAATCTCTTTGCCGTCCACCAAAGCTGTAACAACCCACGAATAAAGAGCGTCGCGCTTCAGTGCTCTGGAAGGTGCCCACTGATTTCGGTTGGCTCCTAATTCTTCACTCCTTATGATTTCGTTTCCATTTTCATCGAGAACATAAACCTGATACCTGGTGGCCCTTTCCATTGGTTGCCAGTGGAAAACGGGTGACGTCATGGAAATTACAGTGTTGACGGGGAACAACACTTTGAAGCCTTCGATGTTTGAGCCGCGTAAGGTTGCTCTGTCCGGTTTCAGTTTCTTTAAGACAGGAGAAAGCGACAAACGTTGACTTCGTGCAGACTCGACAACAGCCTTCTTCATGGCAGGTGATAGTTCATCCAGACCCTTTAATTCACCGTTTTCGTCGACAGTGATCCGACCATTTGCATCGTCTAGTTCAGCGATTAGTTTAGGAGACACGGGACCTGACCCTTGATCTGAGTCAGATCTTGCGATTGAAGTGACGTTCTGGTTCGGAGTAACTGGAAGCGTCTCTTTCTGCACGGTGAAATTTGAGAACCGCCGTTGCCCGACAAATATTGATGTGATGATGGCCAGTAAAATCAGAATAGAGGCTGCCACGGAGTAACCGAAATAGCTGCTCTTCCACCAGGCGTTCGACGATGTGGCAATCGCTAGCCGGCTTTCATCCAAGCCATAGTCAATATTCAGTTCAGCACGGAGCTCCTGTCTGAATTGGAGCAAACTGAATAAATCCTGCTGGCACTCTGAGCAGCTCTCTATGTGTGAGTTAAGAATCTGAAAATTCTCATCACCCTGTGTCAGTTCAGGGAATACGAGGAGTTGTTCGTATTCCAAGTGAGAGTCTTTGACGTTGTCGTCTAGCGTAAAACGGACAGTTTGTTTATTGCGTTTACGCAAGTTGTTTACCATCAGGTCATGACAGTGTTCGCAATTGGCGATATGTGGAACGTTCCCAATAGCCGAGGTGGCGGGATTTGCCGAGAATACTTCTATCTGGTGTGCTGTTAGATGATCATTCATTCGCCATGGCGCGAACCGAACCCTGCGCTATTGTAGAGACGAAAGAGTGGGTCAGAAATTCCCTCTCAGGACAAAAGAATTTGCCGGAGGTGCTGGCGGGCGCGAAAGTGCAATTTATGGACCTGTTCGCGAGTAGTGCTGAGCTCGATGGCAGCATTTGTCGAATCCATGGGCAATCGGGACCACAACTCCGCCAATTGTTGAGGAGTTCGTTGGAATGAATTTGCCAACTGGCTAAGGGTGACGACTTTGGATTCAAGTAGGAGCGTAAAAAGATCGCGACCGTTTTCATCTTCAAACCTTAACGCAAATGCACTTCGTTGTTTGTCAGTGATCTCGGACAACCCGTTCCATAACCTTTGCAGTAACTGAACGCGCTCTAGCTCAGATGACGCTGAGAAGATGTGTAAGTGATCAATGTTTTGGTAAGAATGAACATTGTCATCCAGCAGTTCTGTCGGCATGTCCTTAACATCCGTGAGCAGTGCGATGAGACTAACTAGTGACTCCAGTTGGATAGGGCTGCCGAGCCAGTTTAGGATGTCGGCTACCAATCTCGGTAGGCGGACTTCTCTATTTTCATTAAGAACCGAGTGTTGTTCCGCAAAAGCTCTGGCAGCTTCATCAAGATCTGCGAGGAGTTTTGCAGTCGGTTCAGTGATATCCGTGTCATGCCAGGCTACAAATCCACATCGTGTCTCACTACCGGTTTTCCAGATAGCAAAACTTTGATGGTGAGTTAGAAGAAATCTAAGTTTGTGTTTCAGTCGAGCGCGGGCGGGCGACTTCGCCCGTACCAAGTCAATGCAGGCGTTCGCTGCGATACGGGCGACGT
>JBKPQV010000591.1:0-12737 GCA_046734235.1 Acidobacteriota bacterium | reverse complement strand
ATTTCACACCCTATGTCAACTGGCAAGTTTAAAATAAATTCGTCTTGCCTTTAGTAACCCTATAACAAGGAACACGAACCCTGGTCCTGGGAGCGCAGTCGTCCTCTCCTGCCCCTCGGCGATCATGCCCCTTTCATCTAGGTCCGTCTTTGCGAGTGGGCAGGCGAGGACGACTGCGCTCCCAGGACCAGCGTTCGTGTTTCTTGTCAGAGGGTTACTAAAGACGAGTTATTTTTTACACAGGTTGCATCCGATGATATTGTGACGGCACCGACAAAACCAGATTCCAAAATCATGAAGCCGCAAACAGAAGTTCGTAGCTCCCTTCCCTCGCTCTTTAGATCACTCTTGCAGGGTGCGATTGGGTTTAGCATTACGAGCCTTGTTGTCTTTAGCACGGTGGCATTTGGCGAGAGATGGATGTATCGCAACCTTGGCCGCGGCGGCGCTTATCTGGCATGGACTGTCTTGTTCATCCTGCTCGGCGGTATTGCCCTGGGCTCCCTGGTGGTCCATAAATGGACTCTGCCGAAGTTTTACCTTCTGTTTGGTCTGGCTTTCTTTGCCTATGCCATTGGTTGGATTTGCGCGTATTTCATCTTGCGAAATTCTGCCGGCGAATGGGTTGGCTCACTCGCTGGATCAGTTTTGATGGCCTTGGTCTTTGCAGTTGGCTTTCAGGCAATCAACACAATTGCGAAACTATCGGTGCTGCTCTTCATCGCAAACTCGATCGGTTATTTTCTCGGTTCCGATCTTAACGAAAGCCTCGGTGCGCGCCTTGGGATGTTGAGTTGGGGAGTTTGCTATGGATTGTTTTTGGGTGCTGGAATCGGAGCGACGTTGTACCTATTACAACGCGATCATGAATTACGGCGATGAGTACAGGTGAATTATTAACGCGCAGCACTATCTGGATTTCGATCCTCGCCTACGTGCTTGGCAGCATCGCGTTTGCGCTTCGCAAACAGACAGTCAATATCGATGCCATAACACGGGTTGCATGGACCATCGGGATCGGAGCATTAGTTGCTCATTTCGCGACTGCGTTCCACTTTTATCATCACTGGAGTCAGCTTGATGCGTACCGCGAGACTGCGCGTCAAACCAACGAGGTATTTGGTCTCAATTGGGGTGGCGGCTTATTTATTAATTACAGCCTGCTTGCGTTGTGGATTGCGGACGTCGGCTGGTGGTGGGCACGGGGACTCGAATCGTACCGGCTTCGCCCCTTACCGATAGTTCTACTCTGGCATGGATTCCTGGTATTCATACTCTTCAATGCACTCGTTGTTTTCAAAGGTGGCTGGCAGCGTTGGGCCGGAGTAGTGATTTGCATCATTTTGTGTTGGGCGTGGCTAAGCTTTGCACAAAAAGTCAGATACCACCTGCTTTAAAGACTGTTTGAAAACTCAAAACGGAAAAAAACTTAACCACAAAGGCCCAAAGACACTAAGACACAAATGCGACTTATAAAGAGCGGTTCGTGTCTTTGAGTCTTCGTGTCTTTGTGGTTAAGTTGTGCATTCCAAACTTTTCAGACAGTCTCTAAAGCAGGTGGTATCTGACTTTTTGGCAATTCGCCTGGATTAGAATAGCTAAGAGCGGTTACAAGAAACACTATGGATTCACTAAGTCCTGAGCTTCGCCGCTCTGTTGGACCAGTCACACTTCCCTTTTACTACGGCTGGGTCAATGTATTAATGGCTGCTTTGGCCATGGTTGGAACTTTGCCCGGCCGAACCCAAGGTCTCGGACTGATAACCGAGTCTCTGCTTTCTGACCTGCACATTGATCGGATCCAATACGCAAGGATCAACTTGTGGGCCACGTTGATCGGCGCTCTTTTCTGTATTGGTGTTGGCAGGTTGATTGACAGATTCGGCAGTCGTGTCGTGTTAACCATAGTGAGCTTACTACTCGGTGCTGTTGTTCTGATGATGAGCGGCGCTACGAGCGTGGCAATCGTGGCTATCTTGATTACGCTAACTCGTGGCCTGGGGCAAAGCGCTTTGTCGGTGGTGAGTATTACCATTGTGGGCCATTGGTTTGTGCGCCGGCTCAATATGGCCATGGCCGTGTACACGGTTCTCCTGAGCATCGGTTTCATGATCGCCTTTCCGTTGATTGGAGCGATGGTGTTAAAGAGTGGTTGGCGCATTACCTGGTCAACTATCGGATTAGCCTTACTAATAGGACTGGCGCCACTAGCGCTGATGCTTGTGCGCCGGTCCCCAGAGTCGTGCGGAATCAATCCGGATGGCGAATTGTCTTCATCTCAACAGGGCGACAAGACAAGCAGTGGTGTTTCCCTCGCTCACGCCTTGTTGACTCCCAGTTTTTGGGTGTTTGGAATTGCCAGCGCTGTATATGGACTGATTGCTTCGGGAATCGCGCTCTTCAATGAATCGATCCTGGCTGAAAGAGGATTCGACGCTTCAACCTATCATCGGAGTTTGGTGATCGTTGCACTCACAGCACTGGTGGGGAATTTTCTGGGTGGTTGGTTGACGACAAAATCGAAAATGAACCGCCTTCTCGCTTTCGCGATGGTATTGCTTGCGGGATCGCTTGTGGCACTTCCGCATGTAAAGACTCAAACTCATGTAGCAATCTATGCACTCGTCATGGGTCTGGCAGGCGGCTTTATCATCGTCATCTTCTTTTCTTTTTGGAGTGCAGCCTACGGACGACGACACCTTGGCAAGATTCAAGGAGTAGCTCAAGCGCTCACGGTGATTGCGTCAGCTGTTGGCCCATTGTTGCTTGCCGAATGCGTCAGTCGGACGGGTTCGTATGCCTCGATCTTTTACATTCTCACAGGAGTGGTCGTACTGCTGGCAATCCTTGCCTGGCTGGTTAAGGTCCCTAACTACGCGGAAGCACTTAACCAAAGCAATTAAATCCAGTAAGGCGGCTTTGCACAAGAAGCGAATCCCCCACACGGAAGTGTGGGGATGGTTCAGGTCCGGTCTACAACGACGGCTCGACAGCGGAGTTTCGAATCCCCCACACGGAAGTGTGGGGATCGTTCAAGTTCGACCTATTCATTTGCAGCTCAGCTAGGTTTTTACGCTAGAGCACTAAATAAATAGTGAGGACTTGAAAAATCCCCAAACTGCCGTTTGGGGGATTCAAAAAACTTCAGTCACGAAAAATTCTTGTAGAACGGACTTGAACCATCCCCACACTTCCGTGTGGGGGATTTCGCTTTTTGTGCAACGCCCACTGGCTCAAAGACACTAAGGCGCAAAAACATTAATTAGTTGAAGTGTCTATTTGTCTTCTTGCTTTGTGTCTGCGTGCCTTAGTGTCTTTGTGGTGAGGAGATTTTTAACTCAGGATCTTCACTAGTTTTTCGGTGTCGATGTTTCCCCCGGAAACTATGCACACGATCTTTCCCTGACCCGCAGAGCCTGAAAGTGCGCACGCAACTGGCGTTGCCCCGGCTCCTTCGGCAAGAACTCGATTGAATTGGAGCAGAAGTCTCACTGCCTCAGCGACACCGTCCAGACTAGCGACTAGCGTGTCGTCAATGAGCCGTTGAGCTCGTTCGAACATTTGCGGGAAAACTGCTTTTGCACCAATGCCATCGACGAACGATTTTTGATATTCAACCTCAGTTGGAACACCCTTGGACCACGAGGCTGCAAGTGGCGCAGCCGTGGCAACTTCCGCCGTAAACACTTTGCACTCTGGACGCAATTCGCGAAGCACCGAAGCAATTCCACAGGTCAGCCCGCCACCACCCCAGGGAATTACAACGGCATCAGCGTCGTTCAGGTCTTCAAGGATTTCAAGTGCAATAGTGCCGTTACCAGCCATCACATCTGGATCGTCAAACGAATGAATGAAAGTGCCATCTACGCCTGGATGGGCGCGTTGCTCAAACGCACGCCACCATTCTGCAAAAGAGACTTTGATGACTCTTCCGCCAAGCCGCTCAATTGCAGTGATTTTGACCTCGGGGGCAGTATCCGGTGCGATCACGGTACAGGGAATCGCCATGGTGCTAGCGATCCATGCAACTCCCTGGGCCATGTTTCCGGCTGATGCCGTAACAACTCCTCGCTCGAGTTCCGCTCGAGTCAATCGTGATATAGCGTTTGCTGCTCCTCGAATTTTGAACGAGCCGATAGGTTGAAGATTCTCTAACTTTAAATAGATCTCTGCCGGCGCTTCAGGAATATTGAAGCGAATGAGCGGTGTGCGAATGGCGCTTCCGGCAATGACTTCCCTTGCCTCGTAAACCGCGGATAGAAAATTGGATGTAGTAGTCAAGTATGTAATCCAGCGAATTCGTTCATGCCTTTAGTAACCCGCTAAGAAAGTAACACGAGCGCTGGTCCTGGGAGCGCATGCGTCCTCGCCTGCCCGTCTTGTTTAGTGACGCGCTTGAACCCAAGTATCACCTTAGCATAGCGGGCAGGCGAGGACGACTGCGCTCCCAGGACCAGCGTTCGTGTTACTTGTTAGCGGGTTACTAAAGGTAAAGATCAATAACACTAAAAAAGCCCACGCGATAAAAATCGCGTGGGCGTATTCCAATTGCTTGATCAACCTCGGCGTTATGGCTTCTTTTTGTCGTCGCGCTTTGGTTGATCGCGGTTTTGTTGTGGTGGCTTTTGGTCCTTCCGGTCGTTGGTTATCACCTTAACCGGTTCTTTTGGCGGTCGCTTGTCTTGATCCCGCTTCTGAGCAAATGCCCCGGCCGACACCATGCCGAGCATCACCAGAACCATCAAATCTCTTACTAACTTCTTCATTTCCAGCCTGAGCCTCCTCACGCAGTTTATCCCGCGCATGGGAGGGAGAAAGAGATGCGCCAACCTGGAACTCAGCAAGATAGGTGCCATAGCCACGGGGCGCCCGACCCGTGAATTTGCTCACTGAGTTTACCAGCAAAAGGCCCAAAGTCGCACGGTTTCGAGTTAGGTCGCACGTTATGGTGCAAGAATCACTGCTGGCTACTTTCGCACCGTTACGCTCAAAGTACCCACATTTCCACTGGAATCGAAGACTCTTAACGAAATCGTGTGCTCTCCTGGAGTCGCCAGAGGCACCTCTACCGTGTAGACCTCGTGTCCCGAATCGGCGATCCCATCATCTGGAAATACAGGCCCCCAGATTCCCCCATCGCTACTAGAGTCTGCTCGTTTTAGTTTTCCAGTGGCGTCATCAACGCTGAAAACCACTTTGACATTGTCTCGAGTGACTTGAGGTTCCCCCGTTGCCCTTATAACGGGTGGTGTATTGTCGATATCAACCGGTTCACTTAAGCGCTCGCCAGTCAATTTTTGGCCCGACGGATTGTCAGGGGCATCAGAAGCAACAACTTTTATTATGTAGCGACCATCCGCCAACGTGGCGCCATCAATTGTATAAAACGTGTCACGCAGTTTGTCCTTCAATAGCCTGAACGTTTGATCGTTCAATCCTCGATAGTAAACTGAGTATTCGAGCGTATCGCCGTTACGATCTTCACCCTGCCACTGAAATGATCGGGCGCCACGTTGATAGAAACGTCGTGGCGGAGCTTGCGCCACTGGACCAAATACAGAAGGATCAAGTCCAGACGATTCTACATTTGGATCAACCATCACCTGGACCACCTGCTGTAGTCCAACTCCAATCGGAAGTGCCGTGATTGATAAAATTTCGGGGGCGACATTGCGCGGTAAGTAGGCAATGCTCACATCTTCTACGGATGCCGGATTTGTGCCACCAACCGAACGCATCGTCGCTCGCCATTGAATGAAGCGAGCCCGCGGACTGCTGATTTGATTACCGTTCGGATCCTTGTAAGCGGTACTCCATTCGCTCCAGGTTGCGTCTGGCCGCTCGCCGTTACCAGTACGTGTTTGTAATTCCACGTTGCCAACGCCACGCCACCACAGCCGACCCCATGCCGCTGTAAGTTTGGCGTCACGAACAGGTGACTCGTAGCTACCTTCGTTAATCAGGCCGGAGCCAAAACTAAACAACTTTCCCTGGTTGCTTGCGGCAGCAAAGACCTGATTGTTGCGTGTAAACAAGGACGAGATTTGCCCCTCGGTTGACTGTAACAGCAATGTATCGCGACCATCATTTGTAACTGAGTAGATGCGTCCTTTGTCGCTGGTCCCAATTAACACATTGCTCGTTTGTAACGCTGGTGCGATAGCAAACGCCGTTATGGTTGAGGAACTCCAAACCACATCTGTACCGCCGTCTGGCAAAATCCGGAAGACTGCGCTGCGAGCGCTGGACACATCGGATCGACTCCGGGCTGGAGTAGTCTGGCCGGCAATCGGAGAGCCACTCTCATCAACGGCAGTGATCGTGACCGAAGTACTTGGTGTTCCACCTTCGGTAGGCGTTGAAGTTGGAGCAGGTGCAGCGACTGCCCTTGAACTGGCAGCAGCATCACTCAAAGCAAGGACATAAATCGAACCGTCAGCGGCCACAGCCAATGCATGTATTTCTCTTAACTGAGTATCAAAGAGTGCAAATGTTTTTCCTTCTGGCGACACTCGCAAGACCAAACCACCGGAATCAGTGCCAGCAATCAGGTCCCCCTGTGCAGTGACCGCCAATGAGATCACGTGGGTCTGGTTCGTGCTTACTAATAATGACGCCTCCGGCTTTGCTCCGGCCGCACGGACGCGATATAGCTTTCCGTTATCACCAGTCCCGACAGCGAGTGATCCATCAGCAAGAAGCGCGAGCGACCAAATGTATTTATCGTCGGGATCGAAATAGACTTCCGCTTTGCCGTCCGCACTGATCCGGTAAACCTTTCCATCTGGTGAAGTCCCCGCGTAGACGACGCCGTCCTTGGCCACCAGCGCAGTAACATCAAGTTCGGCAGCGTCGTATAACAGCGCGCCGGTACCGTCGGGTTTTACGCGAAAGATTTTTCCGTCATGTCCTGTGCCCAGGAAAACATTTCCTTGATTATCACTTGCGCTGGACCAGATATAAGTCTGCTGCGTATTGAAGACTTCGGTGACTTTCGGCGCCAGCATTAAGACACCCGTATCGCTTATCGAAACTCCTCGAGCATCGCCTTTTAAGAGATCGGCGCGGCCGCTGGTTTCCCACACGGCAGGCTGCCCTGCTTGCGAGGTGCCTAATAATAAAAGGAGTAAGAGTATGGATAAGACAGAAGGTAAGCCGGCAAATCTTGTGGTGGTCATCTGTAATTAGGTTCCTATGTACTTTGCGTAGAGCGAGCGAGCAGTGTTGATTTCGTCAGTGCCGCGAATTATTGAGCGCGCATCCTTAAAGATAGTTAGTTCAAAGTTTCCTGTTCTAAACCGTAACAAATAGTCGTTGAACTTTACTTCACCTGAGCTCTTAAGTCTTGCGGCCAGCGCTTGAAAATTGATCGGTGTTGGATTCGCAGGCAGAATTTGTACAGCATCACGTCCACACAAAATGGCTGCACCTTCTCGCGACTCAGATTCAAGTGATTCGAATTTTCCCAACCCGCAGGTTAAACAATCAGGACGTGGCTTTCCTGGGTTGATGCGACGCCAATCATTTCGCCAAACATCAAATTGCTGCAACGAGCCGTGAAGCTCTTCTACTTTACCTGACAAAAGCTTCAGGGCTTCCGTTACTTGTACCGCAGCAACAATATTAATAATCGGCATTATGACGCCGGCGGTATCACAAGTAGGCGCACTGGCTGGCGCTGGAGCCTCATCAAAAACGCAACGCAAACAAGGCGTATGGTGCGGACGTATCGTCATCGTTACGCCATACGAACCAACAGCTGCGCCATAGATCCAGGGCAGATCAACTTTTACACAAGCATCATTTATGAGATAGCGGGTTGAAAAATTATCGGTACCATCGATAACCAGATTGCAGGTACTGATCAGTTGCTCGATGTTTGAATGGTTAACATCTGCAACAACTGGTTCAAGTCTAACTTCAGAATTTATTTGCGCCAGGTGGTTGGCTGCAGCGATCGCTTTAGGCAAACGTTGTTCAGCATCTTCCTCTGTGAACATCGTTTGTCGTTGAAGATTTGACGATTCCACAAAGTCACGATCAACGATCCTTAGTGTTCCAACGCCAGCTCGGGCCAGCGACTCCGCCTGCGCGGAACCGAGTGCTCCACAGCCGACGATCAGGACTTTTGCTTTGCGCAGTTGTGCTTGACCGGGCGCCCCGATTTCTTTGAAAAGGATCTGTCGGCTATAACGCTCACTCACGATTGCAGTATAGCGTTCTTATGGACCTGGCAGCGACTTGGCAGAGGAGTAAGTGGAAATGTGGTCAGTGGCCAGTAGTCAGTAGGACCTATTTGACCTATAGGACCTATTGACTACTGACCACTGACAACTGACGGAAAGGCTATGCTGCAGTTTCGTGCGGCTCCCGATTAAGATGCCCCTGGTATCCGGTGGGAATAATCTGATAACGCTTGATCTTTGCGTTAAGGGTTGTGAGCTTGAGGCCCAACAGTTTTGCTGCCCGCGTTTGGCTGCCTGCGGTTCGACCCAAAGCCGTCCGAATCAAATTCATTTCAAACTGGCGAACCTCTTCATCAAGACGAGCTCCGCTCTTCAATCCGGTTGGTGCGGCAATGGTTAAGGATTCAACTTCCTGCAATAGCTGGAGCACAGTTTCTCTGAGCGTATTTATCTTTTCATCCATATTAGTTTCGCTGAGCCGTTGATCAGTTTGTTCGTCTTGGCTCGCTACTTTTTCCGTGAGCGATTCACTACTCATGACTGACCCACCTCCTAAATTACTTCGCTTGTTCTTACTTACGTGGTCATCTGGGGAGCCACAAGACCTGAGGTCACCTTGTTCACTTCTCATAAATGGGAAGCCGCTCAATCGAACAAGCATGGCCCCGGGCACGACACGATATTGTCAAAACTCCATCTTTCGGTAACTAACTGTGTGACAGAACGGCTAAAATTTGGGACAGAGCGGCCACGCCTGTGGATAAGCATCGCCATTCAAAGGGTATTGCCGACCACATCCTGGAGGTTGGCGCGATAGTTCCGGCTGAGTGTCAGCTGCTTACCATTCTCCAGGATGATCCTGTACTCGCCATGGAACCAGGGCTGTAGCTCTTTGATCTTATCGATCTTCACAATCGCCGATCTGTGTATGCGCAAAAACTGTTTCGGATCCAATTGTTCTTCCAGTCCACTTATGGTTTCGCGAAGCAGGTAGTGCTTCGAATTATCGTGAATGCGAACGTAGTTCCCTTCTGCTTCGATGCAATGGATCTGGTCGACATCAAGGAAGAAGACTCGTCCGCCTGCTTTGACCACAAGCCTTTCGAGATAACGTGGACCAGCCTTTAGCTCTTCGAGCAAAGCGAGGATGTGTCGATCGCGCTCACCAGTGCGATCGTGTTTGATTTGAGCTTTGGCCCTCTGCCAGGCAACGTCGAATCGTTCCCGATCAAACGGCTTCAGCAAATAGTCGAATGCGTGCACTTCAAATGCCCGCACTGCATATTGATCGTAAGCGGTCGCGAAGATGACATATGGGACCTGATTCGCTTCAAACGACTCCAATACTTCGAAGCCGCCGAGTTCGGGCATTTGAATGTCGAGGAAGATCAAATCGGGAGACATTGATTTGATTGCCTCAACAGCCTCTCGGCCGTTTGCGCATTCCGCGATGATCTCGACTTCAGGATCACCTGCGAGCATCTCGCGAATCATGTCACGTGCTAATGGTTCATCATCGATGACTAACGCTCGAATGCGTGTTGCGTCCGTCACCATGCCTCCCAATTTTTGTTCTTCAGTTCAAAACTTCGTGAGCGCATGAGGACGCTCTATAAAAATGAACACCGCCAACGAAGAACTTGTGGCGGAAACGAAAGATGATTTTGATCACTCGCGTGATCTTATCGATACCGAGTACGAGAAAAGGTAAACCAATGTTTCGCAGAATTGTTATTTTGCATGGAATAAGAAAACCAAGATTATGTATTTCAATACAACATTTTGCTTACTCAGAGTGTAGCTGAATTACATCCTGTAAGGATGTAATTTAATAGCCGTGGGCGGGCGGCTTTGCGCGAAGCCCACGGTACTGGCAGACGAGAATTAGTGACCCTGAAAGGGTCAAACCATCTGTGAAGGTCAAACAATCTGTGCGTCTTTGACCCTTTCAGGGTCAGCACCACCACTCGTTAGCACCGTGGGCTTCGCGCAAAGCCGCTCGCCCACGGCTACTAAATTACATCCTTACAGGATGCGAACCTTTGATTGCAGCTCTACTGCGCTGCCTAACCGGCGTAATGTGGAGAGTATAAATTCGGGGCTGGGTGCAATGATTCGTCGTATTAATCAATGACGCGAGGAACTTCAAGCATGACGGTTAGGCCGCCCGTGGGTCGGTTGCGCAATTCAAACTTTGCCTCGGAACCATAAAGACAACTAAGCCTCGCTTGCGTGTTCGCCAGACCAACTCCGCGCGAACTCCTTGCCGTTGCACGTGACTCAGAGGAGATTCCTGGCCCGTTATCTCTCACTTCTATGCGTACTGAACCGTTTCTGGCCGCGGCGCTAATCTCGACCACTCCTTCATTTGTTCGAGCCACCGCATGGCGCATCGCATTCTCAACTATAGGCTGCAAGATCAAATTCGGAACTCGGGCGTTCAGCACTTCAGGGTCAATATCAATGTGAGTTGTTAAGCGATCCTGAAATCTCACGCGCTCGATCTCGAGATAGCCTTTTAGAAACTCTATCTCCTGCTGCAGTGTCACTTCTGATGCGCCGCCACTCTCTAGTGTAAGGCGCAGGAAATCACCTAGCCGGGTAATCATCTTACGCGCGGCTTCTGTGTCTTTGCTTAGCAACGCGGAAATGGAGTGCAAGGTGTTAAAAAGGAAATGTGGATGAACCTGCATCTTGAGGGCATCAAGTTGTGCCTGAGCGAGCTGAGTGCGTAGTTGCTCTGCTTTGAGTTCACCCTCTCGATAAACCTTGTAGTAGTTCCAGGCATGACTCACCAAAAGAATGAACCAGTAAGTCAGGAGCCAGCGATCGAGGTTGTAATAGAGGTAATCAAATGCCCAAAACGCCGTGATTTTGTTCGTCCTGCCCATCACAAGCATGTAAAGGACAAAATGAGTCACTATGAGCGCACTACTTAGAGCAATGCTCACACCTACATGAAACAAGACCCTCTTACGCCAATTTTGTCGACCGATTCGATAACGGCGGGAAATCCAAAGGACAAGGGGGGTGGCCAGAGCCCATAAGTAACACGCGGCAGCCTGAACCACAAACCCCTTCGCATAGGGAATCGGTTGATTCCCTGCGTAGTACATCATGTAAACCTGGGTGCTAAAGAAGAGGGCAACTACTGTCCAGATCCCCCAAATCATCGCCAAACGGGTCCAGCGCTTCTCGAGTAGATGCGCAACCCGAGATTTCCCCTCGTTCATTTCACCCAAGTCAGTCATCAATTCAATGCCACCGAGTCTCACATTTGTCGACAAATCTCAGGCCAGTGGGCTGTTAAGCGCCGCCGGCTAAAGTCTTTTTGGGACAAACTGAAACTTTTCGAACAGGCTTCTTTACCTCTGATAAACACCGGGCGAAATCAGTTTGTGACCAAAAGGACTGAAAGTGGTATGAACGGGAGGATTGAGTCAGCGGGGTGTTGCTTGCGCTAACTTGCTGGGGAGTACCATTTCCAGTTCTTCAGCGACCGAGACTTTTGACAGTGAGTCGATCTCCTGGCGACAAACTGTAATAACCTTGTCGGTGTTGGCCAAACTCAAAGCGCTACTGTCTCCGTCGTCTGGTAAGACCCACTGCTTACTGCTGTTCTTCACCAGGTGTCCGAGTTCATGTAAAAGCACTACGACTCGTGTTTCTCTCGAGTTCCCGGGAAAGATCGTAGTAACAGATCCTCGCCCATTATTACGAAAGAAAGAGCCACCGAGGTTCACCTCGACCTTCTTGAACATCCTGAAAGAAAAGCCTGTTGCGTGGCTTTGAAAAGTCGTGACATCGCCGCTCATGCGAATAGCGATGTTTTGGTCGATGAATCGAGGCTTAAGGTTTAGCACCAACTCCGTCAACGCCGATACGGCGTATCGCCCACCAAAGAACCGGCTGCAAGAATTGTCATTAGACAAAATTGTGAATGCGTCCAGGTAAGCGATGTCGATTGGTCCGAACTTTCTCGGATCCGTCACCTTGAGCGCTGAAGGCGCCAGGGAGGCCGGCATTGCAGGGGCTGATCTTGAAGCTGGCGGCGCCTCTATTGGAGTTGGTGAAGAATCCGTTGACGTTGAACGAGACGACTCACTCTCACGCTCTGAACCTCCAATATTAGCTGTGTCGGAATTCAGTGTTCTAAACAACGACGTTTGCGCACTGGAACTAATAAACGTGAAGTGGCTTATTAAAAGGAAAGCTGAAGCGAAATGCAGACCCTGTGCTCTTTTCACTATTGCACCTCCATTGTCACGCTTGAAGGCAAGGCCTTCGTCGGTCAAACAATCTGTGGAGCAACGATGTGGAGAGTACGAGTCAGACTGAAGCTACAGCTGACCTTTGTGATGGAGCGGAATGATGATGTGATAAAACGGCTTCGAAAGAAGTTAAGATGTCGATGACGATCGAGATGTGAATTTTTTTGTGAGAGCGGTTAACGCAGCGTTATACATTAACTCGTATGAAGGAGTTGTATTCATCCAAAATTTGAATTGAAGTTGAGCTTGGGCCACCAGCATTTCCAGACCTCCGAGAACC
>JBKPQV010000590.1:0-13247 GCA_046734235.1 Acidobacteriota bacterium | reverse complement strand
TGTATGCACCACTGAAAATTAGCATCTGCCCAAAATCCTTCAGGGCAAAGAAAGGAACGAAAGGCAGTGCAGCCATAACGAGTAGAGGCACAATGTCGCGCGCTCGTGGGATACCCCAATAAGTCTCGGCTAAATCTTTGTATCGCGCTGTGAGAATGCCGGCGAAGCCAACCAGGAAAGGAATCTTTGAAGGCTCCCATGGCGTCATATTGCCAAGCGCCTTACCGGCACTGGAAGTCACAACTGCTGCAGCAAGCGGTACCAATGTTAAGAGGACAATGATGAAGCTGTTGCGCTGTAGCCAAAGTAGGAATCCGTCGCGTGAGCAGAATGAGTAAGCCAGCGCAAATGCAACAAACGAGAAGATCGGTATCCATGTGTAACTGGAAGTAAGCGCATTCCACAAGCTGTAGTTGGCAGGCTTTCTCGGTAACTGATCGAGGGATATTGGTTGGGCCGGCGTTGGTGGCAATCCCATCATCTGCTTTTTGACGGGATCATAGTTTTCCATTATGTAGCGCAGGCGTAGCGCTTCCATTTTTTCTTCGCGAGCCGCCGACTTGTTACGCGCGTTGTATTCAGGATCGCTGTATAAGCGGTATTGAATGAGCATCCCAAATGAGAACAGTAAGATTGCTGTGGTAAAGAGCACCCAGTTTCCAACAAAACGCATTGAGCGCGACAACCAAAGTGCAATGATAATTAAGGGGAGAAACATCAAGAGGTCTCGCACGGCGCCGATTGTGGAAGTCTCATAACCACGAAGGAGTGCCGCTCGATGGACCGCAAGGTAACCGGTGATCTCGAGTCCGAGAATAATGAAGATTAATAAGAGATGTGATGAAGCGCGGTTTTTCACAATAGTCAGTTGCTAATGTTCAGGAGTACTCTTAGTTGTTTCGTCCTTTTGGGGTTGGTGCTGCGCGACCGCCACTGAAATAACCGAGATCGCGCGCCTTTAGGACCAATGCGGCGGCTATCGGTGCTGCTGACTTCGAGCCGTAACCTCCACCCTCAACGATTACAGCAATTGCGATTTGCGGTCGCTCAATTGGCGCAATACACAGGAACCAGGCGTCAATTCGTGGATGCTCATTGTCCATAATTACTTCATCGTATTCGCGAATGATATTGCCGCGATTATCTTTCTCAATTCGATGCCTGGTTTTCGGCTCGCCGGTTTTGGGATCGTAAACGGGCACGACTTTTTGAGCGGTTCCAGTTTTGCCACCAGTATTAATTCCGGCGGCTTTTACCGGGGCGAAAACTCCTCGAGCTGTGCCACTTGGACCACCAGTCACCAAATTCATGATCGATCGCATTTGCGCGGCAGAGGAAGTAGGTAATACCTGGTTGAAGACTTCAGGCGGACGGTTATATTCGATTTTTGCCTTCATCAACTTCCCGTCCATGTTCCCAACTGTTGCGGCAGCCAGAGCCATCTGGAAAGGCGTCATTTGTCCCGCATACCCCTGGCCGTAGCCCATCAGTGCCAAGTCGTATCTGGTGACGCCCTTCCCCGTAACAATGGTGGCTTCTCTCGGCGCAAGTGCCCGTTTTACCGCATCGGTGCTGCCGTTCCAGATCTCTGGCTCCTTCCTGCCTCGCAACGCTTCTGAAGGCGTGTCGTATGCGCCGATGCCTAATAGTTGAGCAGCTTTTTTGAGTTTCTCAGTTCCGAGTTTCACGCCCATTTGGGCGAAATACTGGTTACAGGAAACCTCAAATGCCGTATCGATGCCAATGCGCCCGTGAACTTCGCCCGGGCCGCCATCGTCAAGAATCGGATTTGAACCAGGCGCAGCCTGGAAACCACTGCTGGAGCAAGTGAACTCTGTGTCTTGCATGCCAGCGAGAAATGCTGCCGTCATTGTTACGGTCTTAAAGGTTGAGCCAGGTATGTAGTAAGCGCCGAGCGCACGGCTCACTAACGGATTGTCGCGTTGATTAGCTTCAAGACGAATCCAAGTAGATTCGTCTTCAACATCTTTGAGACTATAGGAAGGCTCACTGTAGAGGGCGAGTACCTCACCTGTTTGCGGATTCAGCACTACCACGGCGCCGTGCTTTCCCTTTAACTGATCGACAGCGGCGAGTTGTAACGTGCGGTCGATCGTCAAACGGACATCCTGATTGCCACGGAACTGTATGGTTTTACCTCGCGCCACGTCCCATGCTTCCGGTAAGGCCCCGCTCTGTACGCCAAATAGTGCACGCTCTAAGCCTGGGTCTCCACGATCCGAACCGAAAATGTGCGAGAGCGCTTTATCCAGAGGATATTCTCGTCGAATCTCTCCAGTTGAATCGCGACGGTAGTAGGCCAGGGGTTGATCAAGACGGCCGCTGCGATCAAGCACCCATCCACGAAGTGTCGACTCAGATAGGCGGCGGGTGCGTAGGTCTTTGTAACCGAGCTGCTGAAACTTCTCATTCTTCTCTGCAGCATACTGGGCCCAGTAAATGTGAAATCCGAATAGAGCAAATGACAAAAGAATGAACAACCATCTTAGTGCGCGGAGTCCACGGTTAGTTGATGTAGACCCAAGCCTCTTTCTGACATCTTTTGGAAGATCAGATGGGATGGCTGCTGTGGACACGGGACGACGCCAGGTGCGGATTAGGCCAAGCAAGAGCAACAGAATGACAAACGCCAGCCCGCCCACATAAATAAGCGTAAACATTGCCGGCATTTTTTCCGGTATGGTGACGACTGGAGAAGGAGAGGGCGTCGGTGTTTGGAAGAACAACAAAAATGAAAGGCCCAGGTTCATGTGCCGTAATCGTCTAACTAGTTTGTTCTTACTCGGGTTTGCGCAAACGCACTTCTACATCGCCAAATCCTACAACGTCTCCGTCTTCGATAACTCGAGATTCGCCGTATGAGATCCGTCTGCCATTAATAAATGTGCCGTTAGTCGAGCCTGTATCGGCAACCAGTATCGTGCCTTCGGAGGTCATTAACAAAGCGGCGTGAATTTTGGACACGCTAGTATCATTTAATGTCAGTTCATTGTCAGAAGCGCGTCCTACATTCAATCGCTTGCCGCCCGGCTTAAAAATAAGTGGTATTTCGCGAGTTCCTTTTGACTGAGTGATGCGTGCAATTATCTCGATGTCGGGCATTGGTGGCGCCGCGACTGGAATGACAACGCCGGCCTTTTCAGCTCTCTTTGCTTCGTCCTCGCGACGCAGATCCTCTTCAAAATCACCGAAGTTTGGATCGACAGAAATACCAGTGGTAAATATGTCGACTTCTGCCTCAACTGATATTGGAGCAAGCGTTCGGTAGCGATGATCATTAATATGATCGATTGCGGCAGCAAGAACTTCGTTTTTTAGATCGTTGAGGATCTCCGGCGGGGCCTCGGAATGTGTGCCCCACTCGACCTTCAACACTAGATGGTGGGGAGCGATTCGACCTTTACGACCTTCATCTCGGGCACGTTCGTCGATGAGTCGTTTCATTCTTTCGATCAGTTTTGAGGTTGTCAGACCGCTCTTGGGTTCCACGGTCCGACCAAACTTTCGATCGACGACGTCACCCATGCCTTCTAACACACGACGAAGTAGCCGCTCCGGCAACGCTTCATGACGTTGTTTCTTTGCCGCAGCTTCGTCTTTCAGGTTTTCAGGCGAATCTTCAGAATCGTTCATTGATTAACAATACGAGTTTCCTGTTCAGGTGTTCGGTCTGACGTATGCGTATTCCCCTTGCATGCTAAAAACGCAGTCGTTGTTGTGACTGCGCTGAAAAGGGGATTGATTGCTGGGTCGGCTGGTATTTTAGCCTAAATTCTGGGTTATGGTCAGTAGTTTCGGCTATCATTGGGGCTTTTCAAAATTCAGTTTAGGGGTGAACGGATGATCAGGGTTCAGAACCTTACTAAACGATTTGGAGAATTAACGGCTGTCGACAATATCTCCTTCGAAGTTCAGCGAGGCGAGATTTTTGCTTTTCTTGGTCCAAACGGGGCCGGGAAAACAACGACAATCAAAATGCTGACAACCCTTTTGCACCCTACGGGCGGTTCGTTGGAATTAGATGGTCTTGATCCAACCAGGCAACGCGATGACGTGCGAAAGCGTTTTGGCGTTGTCTTTCAGGATCCCAGCCTGGATCAGGATCTGACTGCCTGGGAGAACATGGAGATTCACGGCGTTCTTTATGGTGTACCTCGTAAGGAGAGACACGAACGTGCAACGACTTTGCTGAAGTTGTTTGAGCTGTGGGAACGACGTGATGCGCTGGTGAAAACTTTTTCCGGGGGTATGCGACGGCGGTTGGAAATTGCTCGTGGCCTTTTGCATACACAAAAGGTACTTTTCCTTGATGAGCCAACGTTGGGTCTCGATCCCCAAAGTCGAAACCAGATGTGGACGCATGTGAAGGCGCTTAACGAAAGTGATCAAGAGACTGTTTTCCTGACTACGCACTACATGGACGAAGCAGATCGTGTGGCACATCGAATCGCCGTTATCGACCATGGAAAGGTTGTAGCGATTGGCTCTTCGCGCGAACTGAAGGAACGAACCAAGACTGAATCACTCGAGGACGCTTTTTTAGCTCTTACTGGAACAACTATTCGCGATGAGAGTGCAACGGCAGCAGATAGCATGCGGCAGATTGCACGCATGTGGAGGCGCTAACTGATGAAAGTGGTTTACATACTTTGGCTGCGTGAAGTAAAGAAATACTTGCGTTCGCGAACCCAGATCATTGCTTCACTAGGTTCGCCGATTATGTATTTAGGTGTGCTCGGCTTTGGACTTGGTCCCGTGTTCCAACGAGCAGGCGAGGGAAGTTATCTGCAATTCATGGCGCCTGGCGTAATCGGCATGACTATACTATTCACTTCGATGTTTTCAGGAATCGCTCTGCTTTGGGACCGTCAATTTGGTTTCTTGAAGGAGACACTGGTCGCACCGGTGCCACGGATTTTGATAATGCTGGGGAGAACAACAGGAGGCGCAACCGTCTCAATTATTCAGGGCTCGTTAATATTCATAGTTTGTCTTATTGCCGGCTTTCGTCCGAACAGCGTCGCGAGTGTTCCGCTGGCCCTGCTGTTCATGGCGATGATAGCGATTGTCTTCGCAGCTCTTGGGACAGTTATTGGGTCTAGCCTGAAAGACATGCAGGGATTTCAACTGGTGATGAACTTTTTGGTTATGCCAATCTTTTTTCTTTCCGGCGCCTTGTATCCACTCTCAAATCTACCTAAGGTTCTAATGGTGCTAACGCGCCTCGATCCACTCACGTATGGCGTCGATGGCGTGCGCACGGAATTAATTGGCGTGACGCACTTCGGGCCCGCTGCAGATCTAACAGTGTTAATAGCGGTTGCCGTGGTTTTATTAGCAGTTGGTGCGTGGCGCTTTTCACGAATTGAGATATAGCCATGAAACAGCCAGCTAAGATCGTCTACCGACTAGGTGATATGGTGCGAATCAAGGAAGGCCCATTTGCGGCTTTCACGGGCAGAATCGAAGGTATCAACCAATCGAAGGAATTGCTAAACATTCAGGTGAATATTTATGGGAGAAGAACTCCGGTTAAGTTGTTGTTTCGTGCCGTCGAAAAATTGGAATTCCGGCAGAATCAGCCAGATGAACACTGATTTGAACGGATAAGAGTGACCTGAAGTTTTTGATCACGGAAATGAAGATGATCTCAAACTTAAAACTTGTCTTAGTCATTGCTGCGGTCTTTTCCATAGCCTCATCGGCAGACGCTCCTCAATCATTCCAGGTTTCAATCACGATAGACGTCGCACAACGAAAAGGTCCCTTGAAGCCAATCTGGCGTTTCTTCGGAGCTGATGAACCAAACTTTGCTTACATGAAAGACGGGCAAAAGCTCTTGCAACAGCTGGGTGAGTTAAGACACGGACAGGTTTACTTTCGCACACACAATTTGTTGACAACCGGCGATGGTACTCCTGCGTTGAAATGGGGAAGTACTAATGCCTACACCGAAGACGTAAACGGCAAACCCGTCTATAACTGGACCATAATTGATCGAATTTTCGACACTTATTTGCAACGCGGGGTGAAGCCGTACGTCCAGATCGGATTCATGCCCAAAGATCTATCAATCAAACCAGACCCCTATCAACATCATTGGAGTCCTACTGCCAAATACGACGAAATCTTTACTGGTTGGGCCTATCCTCCAAAGGACTATTCAAAGTGGGCCGAACTCGTTTATCAGTGGACCAAGCACTGTGTCGACAAATATGGAAAGAAGGAAGTTGAAACCTGGTATTGGGAAGTTTGGAATGAAGCAAATATTGGGTACTGGCGCGGCACACCGGAAGAATTCCGCAAGTTGCACGATTATGCGATCGATGCTGTTCGACGGGCGTTGCCAACTGCTCGAGTAGGTGGAGCCGACACAGCCGGAAGCGGAGGTCAATTCACCAGAGATTTTCTCGAACACGCTTTGACCGGGACGAACTACGCGAACGGCAAACCAGGAACCCCAATCGATTTCATCTCCTTTCATGCGAAGGGGGCGCCGAAGTACGTTGATGGACATGTCCAAATGGGAATTGCCAATCAACTCCAGGCAATCGATCGTGGGTTCGAAATCGTCGCTTCTTATCCTCAACTTAAGAGCAAGCCCATTATTATTGGAGAATCCGATCCGGATGGGTGTGCGGCATGCCAGGGGGCACAACTAGGCTATCGAAACTCGACAATGTACGCGAGCTACACGGCCGCAAGTTTTGCTCGCAAGTATGCTTTGGCTGAGAAACATGGTGTCAATCTGGAAGGCGCACTGACCTGGGCATTTGAGTTTGAGGACCAACCCTACTTTGCGGGGTTTCGGGTGTTAGCAAGCAACGGTATCGACCTGCCCGTGCTTAATGTGTTCCGTATGTTTAGCAAGATGAGAGGCGATCGAATAGCGGTTCAAAGCGATGGTGAAGTCACGTTGGACACCATGTTGAAAGAGGGAGTACGCAGCCGTCCGGATGTCTCAGCAATTGCGTCAGTGGATAAAGACAAGATCTACGTTCTGGCCTGGCACTACCACGATGATGATGTAACCGGGCCTGAGGCTGCGATCGATCTCAAACTCAATAACTTGCCACTGCAATCAGGTCTGCTAAAAGTTAGCCAATACAGAATTGACGAAAGTCACAGCAACGCATTTGCGCTTTGGAAGGCAATGGGATCACCAGCAAAGCTCTCGATGGAGCAATACTCACAATTGGAACGAGGTGGACAATTATCTGAGATGGGAAGGGCTGAGAAAATCATCGCGAAACAGGGAGAGGCTGACTTTAAGTTGATCCTACCGCGCCGGGCGGTGTCTTTATTAATATTTGAGTACTAACCGTGTCCCAGAGTTTCTGATCGACGGTAAATAAGTACTTGAAAACTTCTCTCCGCGTCTCAGCGAACTCTGCGTCTCTGCGTCAACAATGTTCAGGCCTTCTAATAGTTTTAACGCGGAGGCGCAGAGAACGCTGAGACGCGGAGAGTGTTTTCCGTGTTCTCATTTAGCGCAGCATAGTTGAGTGTGTAGGCAGAAGTCCTGTGACGAGTCCAATCCTTTCACGCTATCCAACGAACGCAGCAAAGAGCTCTCCCTATTGGAGACGAGGGACTATCGTGGGTCCGAGCAGGTTCTGTTCGGCGATCGTGCTCTTTTTCTTCGCCAATGCTGTCGTAGTAACAGCCAATGCCGGGATCGCCGCCAGTAGTAATCTAAAAATAGAAGTCCAAATAATTACAGACGAAGCTGATGCGGTTCTTTCGATTCTGGCGAAGCTAAAGTCGCAGCAGACTGTTTCTGACAGTGATTGGCAGCACCTTTTCTCGTCCGAAGGTTACGTACGGTTGAAGAAGCGTGAAGCCGCAATGCAACGGGCGTTTGAGGATTCAGATTTCAAGACATTTGTTCTCTCAGATGGGTTGCGTGAACGTCATCAGGCCCTCAGTGACACCTTAGCTAAATGGAAAACGGTAGATGTAAAGAGAATTGCGCAGCGAGTGCTAACTTATCTGCCAAAGAACGCTCATATCCAGGCAAAGATTTATCCCGAGATAAAGCCTCGCGAGAATAGCTTTGTATTCGACGTGGAAACTGATCCGGCTATTTTTCTTTATCTCGATCCCAAGGTAGGTAAAGAAAAATTCGAAAACACGCTGGCCCACGAACTTCACCACATCGGTTTTGGAACTGCTTGTCCCTCACAACAAACAAAGGCGGCGATAGCAAAATTGCCTCAAAATCAACAAAACCTCCTTGTCTGGTTGGGCGCGTTTGGTGAGGGCTTTGCGATGCTGGCAGCTGCCGGTGGTCCAAATATTCATCCGCACGCCGTCAGTCTTGCGGATGAGCGAAACCGTTGGGATAAAGACGTAGCAAAGTTTGACTCTGATCTAAAGCTAGTGGAGAACTTCTTTCTCGGCATACTGGGCAACAAGTTAACCGATGAGGAGCGAACCAGGACAGCTCGTGAGTTCTACGGCGTCCAAGGCCCATGGTACACGGTAGGTTGGAAGATGGCGGTCACAATTGAAAAGGTTTTTGGGCGAGCCAGATTGATTGAGTGTATGTGTGATCAACGCCAACTGCTAAGTACCTATAACAAGGCTGCGACGCAAGTTAATAGGCGCGGCAAGGAAAAGTTGGCCTTGTGGTCGGACGCAGTAACGTCAAAAATCACCACTAATCATCATAACCCGTAGTCAATCCCCCATGTTTATCGCTATCTCAGGCACGCATGGATCTGGCAAGAGCACTTTAGTAGAAGTCTTTCTTTCATCGCATCCAGAATATTTGCATGAAGCCGAGGCGTATGAAGTGTTGGAAGAACTTCATGGGGAATCATTTTCAGCAGAGCCGTCTGGTGAGGATTTCTTTACCCTGCTGGAGTATTCAGCATCAAGAATCAAAGCTCATTCTGATGATGAGTTAGTGATTTTTGAGCGCTGTCCTTTGGATTACATCGCATACATGCGAGCACTCGTTGATCTCAAACGAGAGACTTCAGATTTCAACTTGTTGGAGAGGTCCATCGACCTGGCGAAACGTGTGATTGGGCGCTTGGATTTGGTCGCTTATTTACCGGCAGATGAGACCCAAAATGAGATCCCTGAAGAGGAAGATTTAGAATTAAGGACGGCAATGGATCGAAACCTTTCTGCAATTCTCTTGAAAGATGAGTTAAGAATCTTTACTGGGCCAAAGCCGATTGTCTTGGAGCTTAATGGTTCTGTGCTGCAGCGTCTGCAAATTCTCGAATCCGAATGTGATGTGACATGAAAGTTGCGATTGGTCTCAAAGCTCATTCCGGTTGGGCAGCTCTAATAGTCCTCGGCGACGATCACGGCACCCTGGAAGTTATTGATCGTCGCCGCATCGAGTTGGTCGATGAAGAATGGGCTAAACAGCCGTACCACGCCGCGGAAGAACTTGAAGCCGTCGAGGCTCGCAAGCTAGTGAAGCAGGGAATTAGTTTGGCGAATCAAGGTGCCAGACGAGAGATTGACGCGATAACGAAGCGAGCAAGAAAGTTGAACCATGAATTGGTTGGTTGCGCGGTGTTGGTCGGCGAGCCTATGCCTGACTGGTCGGTCGACCAAATTCTCGCGGTTCATTTTCGAATGCACAAAGCAGAGGGCGTGCTCTTTCGTGAGGCACTTGCTGATGCCGCGGTAAAAGCAAAGCTAAGCGTGCTTCGAGTACCAGAAAAACAATTGCACGACTTCGCGAAAAAGGAACTAAGTACACCTCTCAAGAAAGCATTGGAGCAAATAACCGCTTTAGGTAAATCCATCGGGGCTCCTTTTGGAAAGGATCAGAAGGACGCCGCGCTCGCGGCAATGATTGCTCTGCAAAAACACTAATTGAGACTTAATGCGGAGCCTTTTGGAGTTTTCATTTAGTCTGTCATGGATCTGGGTTATTGCCGCGAAGCCGGCCAAAGCATAGAGCCTGGGGTGGAGCGAGGCTTTGCGAGCGAAACCCCAGCTTAGGTGTTCGCAGAGTAAAGCGTCCTGAAAGGACGCGAGGGACACGGAACTGGGTGTTATCCCGCATTTCTAGAATCCACCGCCAGAAGCGTAAATAATCGATTACTGAGTTGGCTCTTGGAAGCCAAAAAGGTCCTCCATTTCGCTCACGTCCTTTCAGGACGCCTCGAATGGTAGCTTGCTTACCCAAAGTTCCGCTGCGCTCCACCCTGGGCTATACACTTTGGCGGCTTCGCGGCAGAGTTTACGGAGGTTGCGTTTCGCTCCCACTTCGACACAGGGAACTTTGATGCGCTGTGAGGTGTCGAACATCTTGTATACCCAATCCATAACTTTGGCCAAAGTAAATTCAATGAAAACCGTGTCGCTACTCCTTTGCCTATTCGTCATCTCACAAAACGCCGCAGCTCAGCCACAACCCCTTGAAATCACTCATGTGACCGTTATCGACATGACGGGTTCAGCCCCGCTTCGTGACATGACGGTTGTAGTTACAGGAAATCGTATTAGTGCAATTGGCAAAAGCAGCAAACTTCAGGTTCCAAGGCAGGCACAGGTAATTGATGGAACGGGAAAGTTTTTGATTCCAGGTCTTTGGGACATGCACGTTCATTTCACCGAGGTTGAAAGAACATTTCCAATGTTCATTGCCAACGGCGTAACCGGCGTTCGCAACATGGGTGGTGACCTTGAGCAATTGGTTCGTTGGCGATCGGAAGTCTCCGCCGGAACACTGCTTGGTCCACGTGTTGTTACTTGTGGACCGATTGTGGATGGACCTGATCCAGCTGCACATGGTCCAGTAGTGGTTGTTGCAACTGCTGCTGAGGGTCGCGCAATAGTTAATAAGCTGGTGAGCGGAGGCGCCGATTGCATCAAGGTCTACGATCGCCTGCCACGTGACGCCTACTTTGCGATTATCGATGAAGCTAAAAAGAAAAACATTCCGGTCGTTGGGCATGTCCCGCTCTCGATTGCGCCAGAGACGGCATCTGCCGCTGGTCAGCAGAGTATTGAACATCTCGGTAACATTTTTGAAAGCGCTTCAAGTTTGGGAGAGAAACTATTCGAGGAAGAATCAAAATTAGGCCCGGTAAAGGATCCGTCAGAATTTCCCCGTCGCATCGCTGCACGCGGCGAGCGAATGCTTAGCACCTATGATGAAAAAAGGGCCGCCGCGATCTTCGCAACCTTCATAAAGAACAAGACGTGGCAAGTACCGACCCTGGAAACTAAGTGGACCCAAACCTTCATTGACGATCTGGTTCGGAAAGGCGACTGGCGCCTTAAATACATTCCCAATTCAGTAAGCCAATGGTGGACGCCAGAAAAGAATTTCTTTGCCCGGTATCGAACCCCAGAATACATCACTTACCGAAAGAGACTCTTTCAAAAGGAACTTGAGCTCGTGGGCGCGATGCATCGTGCTGGTGTTCCGTTCATGACCGGAACTGACCTCAGCGGTGCATATGTTTTTGCAGGCTTTAGCGTTCATCACGAAATGGAATTATTCGTGCAGGCTGGGTTCACTCCGCTTGAAGCTCTCCAAGCCGCCACAAGAAATCCTGCGATATTTCTTGGCCAAGGAAATTCACTCGGCACAATTACCAACGGAAAAGTGGCGAATCTCGTTCTACTTGATGCTGATCCGTTGCTGGAAATTCGGAATACGCGGCAGATCAATGCAGTTGTGCTCAACGGGAAATACCTACCAAAGGAGACGCTGCAGCGCATGCTTGAAAAAGTGGAACTTGAAGTAAAAAAAGACTCACAACATTGAGGCGTTTCAGTTAGAGTGATGGCCTTGCGAGGTTATAAGCAGAATGGTTGAAAAGCTCGAGATTGATAGTATTGCTTTAGATGCGGTTCGTATCCGCGTTACCAAAGTCCTGCCAGCTCAAATTCGAACCTGTTTAGAACAACTAACAGACGAACAGGTATGGTGGCGCCCAAATGATAAAAGCAATTCAATCGGCAATCTTACGCTCCATGTTTGTGGTGCGGTAATGCATTTTCTTTGTCGAGGAGTCGGAGGCCACGAGTATCAACGAGATCGCCCAACAGAATTTGCTACAAAACAAATGCCGAAGGAACAGTTACTCAAAGTGTTGGATGAAATGGTGGTCGCAGCAGAACAGACGTTTGCAAACCTGGATGCGTCGAGACTATCGGAGCCCTCAACCGAGCCTGCTTATTACTCGACCATCTTTGAGGACCTTTTTGGCATTGCTATTCACGTAGCAGTCCATACAGGTCAAATTGTCTACATCACAAAGGCGCTTAGGGAAGGAGCAGTTAACGAACTTTGGATGGAGACCCACAGGTCACTCGGTGCCTGGAAAACTTGAAGTTTTGGAGCTTGCTTATGATTGCAAAAGGCATAACACCAATCCTCAACGTCTCAAACATCAAAGAGAGTTTTTCATGGTTTGAAAAATTGGGTTGGGCAAAAGCATGGGACTGGGGCGATCCACCAAATTTTGGGAGTGTTTGTTCTGGCGAGTATCAAATCTTTCTTTGCGAAAACGGACAGGGTGGCCGCGGCCGCAGCGAACTCGAATCTACCAGTCCACTTGATGGTAACGACATGGCCGAAGGAGGTATGTGGATGTCGATCTGGGTTGATGACGTCGATCAGGTCTATAACGAATGCCTCGCTAATGGAATTGAAGTAACTTTTCCGCCCACTGACATGCCTTGGAACGTGAGAGAAATGCATGTCAGACACCCGGATGGTCACGTATTTAGAGTCGGTAAGGGCTTTGAAGAAGACGAGGAGTAGAAAGTAGACAGGATAAACAAAACTAAGAGGATCGAGCGAATAACTCAGGCAAACTGTCGCTAACTCCTGAAAATCCTTAAATCCTGTCTCGCTTCTGTGTATGGGAAGTTACATTCTTGATCAACCGGAGACCTGCTCGTGTGGAAAGTTCGATTATTTGCTCTGGCGCTGATTTTGGTAAGCGCTGGTTTGCTCTATTACAATTGGAACCAACTGAGCGGCGAGGGAAAGTATTCCTTCAAACTAGCGGCGTTCACCCCCGTCTGTATAGTCGGAGGATTGTTCTTGCTATTATTTCCAACTAAAGTTGGAAAGCCCGAAACAACGGCTGACAAGGTAATAGCGATGGTTGTATTTGCCATTGGCATACTTGCTGGATTATTGAATTGGTATTTAATGGATCCTGGCTTTTTTGGCGCGAAATAATTCTCCAGCAAATACTGTTCGAACCCAAACGACACTAGAAACATCGAAA
>JBKPQV010000589.1:0-5390 GCA_046734235.1 Acidobacteriota bacterium | reverse complement strand
AAGAAAGGTCCGTGATTATTTATTTTGAGGAAGTTATCGTCATCCACCAGCTTATAGATTTGTGCCCGATAGCCGCCGCTAAAACCAAGGTAGTGGTTAACCCAGATCTTCATTCCACCTTCAGCGTGAAACAGGCGGTCTTTTTTGAAACGAATCGCACCCAGATTGTGAAAAATGCTTATCCTCGAGCTTGGGTCATAGTCGAGATCGTACCCGATTGTTGCTGCAAACTTGTTGATTTTAGCTGTGCCCGATCTTTGCCCGTTGTTAGTCGTGCCGGTAACATTCAAGCGAGTATTGACCACTCCCATGTCGACCATCGGCCCAATTCGGACCTTCTCATTACCCCAGCGATACGAATACCTTCCCAGGAATTCACTAAGTCGTAAATCAGATTCCAGGTTGAGATTGGCAGTATAAGTTTGACCGAGGAAAGTAATGGTCCTGCTCAGAAGAGTATTGCGGTTCCAGGTTGTCTGATCGTATTCACCGCTGAATTTGTGTTTGCCGTCTGGGGTGCGATACGTATATTTGACGCCGAAGCCCAGCTCTTTGCGGAGATCGAAATCACGATTGAAATCAATCGTTGTCCCTGTACTTCCAGATGACGAAAAAACCGCCTCACCTGAAGGAATATTATAGGTCCCGCGAACCTCAATCTCGCTCTTCGCTTTATCAGTGTTTTGAGCATTGATATGAATGAATACCGCAAGTAAGAAGAGCAGGCTGGGGATCACGTGACGTTTTGTTAATTGCATTGATAGTCCTCAAAGTAAACCTCGAAATGAAATGAACAAGGCCACACTAGGGTGAGTTGGAAGATTGAGGTACTGTCAGTTTTAACAGTAAGCCGAATTTGCAGTTAGCGCGAAGAAATAAACCACCAAGACCCTAAGACACAAAGACACGAATCAATCCAACAATTTGAGATTTGTGTCTTAGTGTCTTGGTGGCTTTGTGGCATACGTGGCTTCGGAGCGGCGACACGAGGTTCGCAAAAAAGATGGGCCGATGCTCCTTTGCTCGGCCCACCAGGAAGTGTGCGATCGTTGTCATCGCCAAAGACCACAATCGGCACACACTCCTCTTTTGACTGCGCGTCTCATTCAATCGCGCAGCTTTTCCTTAGCCTAAGCGGGTGCGTACTTAGGTAGCGAAATCCCTAAATTCAGGATCACGCCGAACTCTGTACCTGATGAAACTTTGACTTCCGATCCCTTCTTAACCCGGCCCGTAATCCCGCCAGCTAATGCACCGATGCCTGCGCCAATCGCCAGACCTTTTCCGCCTCCGGCGATCGCACCAATGACCGCTCCACCTGCGGCACCGCCACCGATGAATTTCACTTTGCGGTGACTGGTTTTCTTAGCTGTTATGGTTCCTTCGTCATTGCTTTTGCTGCCTTGTGAACTCTCCAGGTCTGTTAATGAGCCGTTGATGTGAGCAATTCGACCATTTGGCAGTTTTAGCGAAATGAATTGAACATCCATCATGGCGGGCTTTCCGTTTTTATCCGCTCTTTGGACGTTGGTAACCTTCCCCGTCACAATGCTTCCTTGTGGCGCGAGCAACACTCCATTCTTTGAGTAAATCGGATCAACAAGTGTGCTAGTGAACAAGTCACCTATGTGCGCCTTCTCTGATTTGAGTTCTTGATTAATTCGCACGTGCATTGTTTGGCCGGCCGGCACGGAATAGAGCGGTACCTTCTTCTTTTTGGACGAAGTTTGCGCAACGATTCCTGCGGCGAGAGCAAATAACGACAATGTGATTACAATCGAGTTTAGGCTTCTCTTCATGATGGGGCTCCTCCGGAAAAATTCGCTCACGGGTGCGAGGCGTTTTGAAGTTGGCTACGCAAGTTCTGAATCAATAGATTGGAATTCCAGACGTTCAACGGAGCATAATGAGTAAGAACAACGTTTCGGGCTACTGTAAAAAGTTACAGTGCTACCCGGCCTTTTCGACGGCTATGCTGGCCACGCAGAATTTCAAATTTGTCTGTTGAGTAAAGAAGATGAAGACCTTGACGGCGTTTTTATTGTTGATAGTCGGTGTAGTTTCGCTAAATGCTCAGAAGGTGAATGTAGGGGCTGATCCGGCAGTCGATATCACAAAGTACAAGACGTATGCCTGGGCCCAGGGTCAGGCCACACCAAATCCCCTCATACATCAGTTGATCATCAGCGCGGTTGATGCTCAATTGGCAGCGAAAGGGCTGACCAAGGTTACGAATGATCCGGAATTGACCGTTGTTGCTTTCGGGTCGGTTGAAAGCGATATAGTCGTTTCTAATCCAAGTTGGTCGCCTTCTCTTAATTCGATAAATACCGGTATTGCTGTTGGAGCTTCGAGTTGGCCAGTGTCAAAAGGTACGCTAGTCATCGATATTCAAGACACGAAGACCAAGAATGGAGTATGGCGAGGTACAGCAACTGAGACTCTGAAGGAAGGCCCGACGGGTGATAGGGCCAAGGACGCAAAGACCGTTGAGAAGCCGATAAAGAAATCTGTAGAAAAGATGTTCAAGCAGTTTCCTCATCCGAACAGAAAGTAGTCACCATGCATACTGCCACCCTGCAACTACTGAAGTGACTTTACCGCCGAAACGTGCTGTTACGCCTTTAGCAAACGCAACTTTTACCGATTGCGATCGAGTGATAGGTAAGGAGAAAGTCGCGCCGACGCGAGAGTTTGATTGCTTATCCTGATTCACGACTCCGTTAACGATTGTTCGCCCACCGGCGTAATAGGTTCCGTCAAAAGCCAACCACATCCTTGGTCTAATTGTGTAGATCACATGGGATTGAAGCGAAAGCATAGGTTTTTGTCCGCGCTGTACACCACCAAAGAACTCTTTGTTTGTTGTAAAGAGCCATACTCCGCCAACCATCTCTACCGTCCACTTTCCAAAGGGCTTTGACAGTCCTGCCTCGGGCTTGAAGGCCCAGCGATTGGATCCAATGTTTATGAGGCGCCGTGGATCATATTGTCCGGTCGGCGCAACCACGGTCACACTCGCACCTACAAGTGCCCGCGGTTTATAAGTCGCGAATTCTTTGCGATTAAGAGCCGGGCCACCGATTAGGTTGATCGAGAACTTAGTGCGAACGTCGCCGAGCCCGGACCGAGTTACCTTATGCAAGCTCTCGAATACTGTTCCGCTCGCACTTCCTTTGACATATGTACCAAGAACTAGGGCGGTCGCTTGCCGATTCGCTAGACCAAAGGTGCGACCATACCCAAGTGAACCGGTGTGAAACTTGACACTCACATCACTTAATGGAAGCGCCGTATCAGTAAGAACATCTCCGGAATGATATCCGTAAGCAAAAACCAGAAACTGACTGCCAACTGGAGAACGAGAGTAAGCGCGAGGCTCCATCTCCTGTGCCCATACGGATAGTGAACCAAGGGTTAGAGCTAGTAGGGTCGCAAAGAAGTAAAAGATTTTCGCGAAGCTTTTGTTGGGGCAGGGGGATGTCGCCACGAAAATTGATCCGGAATGAAAATGTGGTTCAAGCCTTACGCACTCGAAATTGGAAAATAGCGTTCAAGACTGCAAAGAGAAATGCTGTAGAAACACCACACAACAGGACTCCTGAAATTCCCTCAATGGCCCCAAGCAATCGCCAACTTTTGGGAAGAACCACATCGCCATAGCCAATCGTCGTATAAGTACCCAAAGAAAAATAGAGCGAGGTTTCAAATTCAGGGAACAAGCCCCTCATATAGTAAAGGAATGCCCACAAACATGTTTCGGCCAGGTGCAACGCGAGAATCAAAGAGAACAACACGATCAGGATGATACCTATTTGCATCACACTCGCAGTTTCCTCGAAGTATTCCCGATGCTGGAGCAATCGATTTCCGATAACCATCAATCCAAAGAGGTGAAGTAGCATGCAAAGGGAGACAAAAACCAATGCAATAAGAAGCTCGATAAACATATTTTGGCCTTCTTGAATCGGCTCGCCCTCAATCTCACGCCAGCTAGCTGAGTTTAGAATATTCAACAATTACCGATTTGCCTGTACTGTCAATTCTGCCAGTATCACGCCTAACTCCAAGTCACTAGAATTCGGCTGCATTAGCTGAAATAGGCGTTTTTCGCCGTTTTTCCCCGGCGATTGCTTCCCAGATCCCAAAGCAACGTCTTTGATGACAAGAGGAGTGACCATGAAGATTCTGCATCGGCTAAATCTTTCAACTTCAATTGTGGTTGCGATCTCAACGGCAACGTTGATGATCGGCGCGGGTTGTAAAAGTAAAACTAATCAACAAGCTGCGGCCCAACCACCACCCCCTGCAGTCGTTGTCGCTCCAGTGACGCAAAAAACTGTTCCCATTTACAGTGAGTATGTCGGTCAAACAAGGGCCGATGACACAGTGGAACTAAGGGCTCGCGTGGAAGGCATCCTACAGAAGGTTTACTTCCGCGAAGGTGCACCCGTTAAGAAGGGGCAGCTGCTCTTCACAATCGATAAGAGGACTTTTGAAGCAGGCTTGCAATCAGCAAAAGCAGTTGCCGCTAAGGCCGTTTCTGATTTGGCCCAGGCCAGACAGCGAACAGACGTTCTGCAAGCGCAGGCCGAATTGGCTGATGCGCAAGCCGTGCTGACAAGAGCTGACCAGGATGTCTCGCGCCTTGCCCCGCTGGCAAAAGAGAAGGCAGTTACTGAGCAAGATCTCGATGCCGCAATCGCTGCGCAAAAGTCAGCCAAGGCAACGGTCTCTGCTCGACAAGCAAACCTGACCAACCTTGAAGCCGCAGTTAAGTACACGATTGAACGGGCTCAGGCGGAGGTGTTAGCGAGCAAAGCCAGGGTAACTCAAGCTGAGCTGGAACTGAGTTATTGCGATATCTACTCGCCAATCAATGGGGTCATTGGTTTCCTACAAGTCGATGAAGGAAACCTCGTTGGTCGTGGTGACGCCACATTGCTCGCAACTGTTTCTGCTGCTGATCCGTTACTGGTAGATTTCAGCGTCAGTGAAATCGAGTATCTAAAGCTCACCGATCCGGAAACTGTGGGACAACGGAGGGATGCTCTTCGCTTTGATCTGCTGCTGTCTGACGAGAGTCACCACCCCTATCAAGGTACCTTCAGAGTAATCGACCGAACAGTTGATCCCACAACTGGAACGGTAAAGATAGAAGCGACCTTCCCCAATCCAGGAAGCTATTTGCGTCCTGGTCAATTTGCTCGCGTGCGGGTTGCGGTCTCCGAACATGAGAACGCGATCCTCGTTCCTCAGCGAGCAATTCAGGAGATGCAAGGAGCAAAGACGGTGATGGTTGTCGACGCACAGAACAAGGTATCGGTGCGCACGATCAAGCTTGGAGATAAGTCTGACAAAGACATAGTCGTGTTGGAAGGGCTCAATGC
>JBKPQV010000588.1:0-6730 GCA_046734235.1 Acidobacteriota bacterium | reverse complement strand
CCATCAGGATAGGTGGCCAGTAACATCGACAACATGGTTGCGACTGAACCAAACGAAGTGATTCCGTAGTCAGAAATAATTTGCCAAAAACGCGAAGCAGAGAATTTCGGGCTGACGACTGATGATCCACCGGCGTAAAGAGCGGACATGGTCGTCACTGAAACCGCATTCATGTGAAACAACGGCATGATGGTTAGCAGATGATCAGTTGGACCAAATCCCAACCACTCACTGATCTGCCTCGCATTGGCGATAATATTTCCGTGTGTTAGCAGACAGCCTTTTGGTTTTCCGGTGGTACCGGAGGTGTAAATGATGATTGCTTCATGATCAGTTGAAATGTTTGGGTCTGACGCGACGGAGCCCGTGATCTCTTTTGTTGCTTCGGTCTCATTGTCATAGAGAATTACCGTCGACAAAGGGGTTAACTCGTCGCGAATGGGTTCAACTAAAGAAACCAACTCTGAGTTAACTAACAATGCTTTCGCTTCGGAGTTGTTAATCACATAAGCAATCTCTTGCGACTTCAGCAGGGAATTTACCGGGCCAGCGACCGCGCCTAAGTGCCAGCAAGCAAAGTAAGCAATGACGTATTCGACGCTGTTAGGCATGAGTAAGCTGACAGCGTCGCCTTTTTTCACCCCATGCTCCGCGAGTAGTGTCGCAGTGCGTTGGACCGCCAGGGCAAACTCTTCGTAAGTAAACTGCCTGCCATCAACCTGGGACGAGAGAAATACTTTGCCGGGTGCTGCAGCTACCCGCGCTTGCAAGAGCTCTGGAATATTTTGAAAATTATTAGCCGCGCTCAAAATGTTTTGTCCCAGGTATCTATGTTGGTGTGTGTCCGATATGCTTCAGCTTGTCGGGGTTTCGAATTACTTATCCACAGATTACTCTAAGCAGACGAATCCAGGTTAATGACGCCCGGTTGCTCCAGGTGATTAAATCAAATCTCCGTAATCGGCGAAATCCGTGGATTAGTAATTTGAAAACCCCGACAAGCTGAAGAGGTTCTTGCAAAAATCAACTCAGACTCCATGCGGCTAAAGCCCGATGGTGTCTGAGTTGAATTTTGCAGGAGCTTCTCGGGCATATCGATAGCTCTGTCATGATATATTTGCGAGGCATTACCAGCTATAGACCTACCAGAAATAGTTGTTTTCAGGGTGATCCATGACTACCTATCAAAATTTCATCAATGGCAAGTGGCAAAAATCAAACTCTGGCAAGTCAGTTCAGAACATTAATCCTGGCGATACTTCCGATGTTATTGGCGATACTCCTTTAGCAACACGCGACGAAGCTCGTGCTGCGGTAGAAGCGGCGGCAGATGCATTTCGCACGTGGCGAGCAACTCCAGCGCCGGCCCGCGGAAAGATTGTTGCCAAGGCCGCAAGGCTTTTTGAAGAAAACAAGGAAGAACTAGCTCAAATCCTTACCAGGGAAGAAGGTAAGACACTCGCCGAGTCACGTGGCGAACTGCAAAGGTCGATCAATGTTGCCGAGTTTTGTGCCGGCGAGTCTCGACGATTAACCGGTGAGACTATCCCTTCGGAATTACCTCTCAACTTTGCTTACACAATTAAACAACCGCTGGGCGTCGTTGCTTGTGTTACTCCCTGGAACTTTCCAGTGGCCATTCCAGTTTGGAAAATCGCTCCTGCCCTGGTTGCGGGAAACACTGTCGTCTTTAAGCCCGCTACAATCACACCGGGAACGGCAGTGCGAATCACCGAACTATTTGAAGAGGCAGGAATCCCTCCGGGCGTGTTGAATCTAATCATTGGTTCCGGTTCGGAAGCTGGTGATGAAATCATCAATCACCCAGCGGTTAAGGCAATCTCCTTTACAGGATCAAATGGAGTTGGCATTCGGCTCTACGAACAAGCATCGAGACGTGGTGCCAAAGTTCAGTGCGAAATGGGTGGCAAGAACCCGGTTGTAATACTTGAAGATGCCGACATGGATCTCGCCGTGGAATCCACCGCTCAGGGAGCATTTGGTTCGTCTGGTCAAAGGTGCACCGCTACAAGTCGAGCCGTTGTCGTGAATGAGATTGCCGATGAATTTGTGAATCGTATAGCGAAGCGAGCCGAGTCAATGCGTATTGGTGCCGGTAGCGATCCTAATACTGAGATGGGTCCAAGTGTAGACGAAGGTCAGTTCAAAACCGTGCTGAAATACATCGACATCGGTCGTGAAGATGGAGCCACACTAGTCTGTGGCGGCAATCGAGCGACCGGTGATGGACTCGACAAAGGATATTTTGTTCGACCAACGGTCTTTGATCATGTAACTCCCGACATGCGGATTGCACGCGAGGAGATCTTTGGACCAGTTTTGTCCGTGCTTCGCGTTAGCGACTTCGATGAAGCAATGCGAGTGGCAAACGATTGCGAATACGGGTTGTCGTCGTCGATCTTTTCCAACGACGCGGCACGCATATTCCGTTTTGTCGACGATATCGAAACCGGTATGACCCACATCAATTCACCTACAACGGGTGGCGAGGCACACATACCTTTCGGTGGCACTAAAGGCACAGGCATAGGCGATCGCGAACAAGGCTCAACCGCTCTCGACTTCTACACCGAGCTTAAGGTTGTTTATGTCGACTACACGGGACGCAAGCGTGAAGGAAATCTCTATTAAGTGAGGTTTGACATCTTGATCGCTAAACTTGGTCTGGCATTATTGGTTACGCTCTGCCCATTGGTCGCGGAAATATCTCAAGCCCAAACAATTCGCAGCGTTTACACAAATCTTGGGGAAAAGCAGTGTCGCACGATCAAATCGAGTGCAGAGGAAGCAGGTGAGTATCTTGGTCGCTGCCCTGGCATTGCCGGGTACTCCTTACTTGTCGCTGAAGGAGATCTACGACAAAACATCACCGTCGTCACTCCAAAGAAAACTGAACACTCGTTAGATCTATGGTCAGTAGTAAGCCCGGCCTTTTCGAGTCTCGGACCAAAAGCCGAGTGGCGGGTCACAACGCAAAAGAACAAGGTAGTCCCGGTTGCGTTAATCGTGCGCTACAACGCAAGTGAGAATTCTGAAAACCCGGATAAGACGACTTCTTACCTGGCGGTCATAAAGATTACCTCTTCCGATATCTGTGTGACCGACAAGGTTTCGCCCAATCCAAAAGCAAACGAGGATGCGCGACGTCTGGCAGATCAATCTGCAACTAAACCCTGCCTCAAGGCGCAAAACTAATCATGAAAACCCTAATCAAAAACGGACGAATAATCACAGCTGTCGACGACTACAAAGCTGACATCCTGCTCGAAGACGAACGAGTTTCCGTGATCGGAGCAAAGCTGGATATGGAAGCTGATAACGTCATAGACGCCTCCAACAAAATGGTTATTCCTGGTGGCATCGATCCTCACACGCATATGGAACTTCCATTTGGAGGAACAGAATCATCTGACGATTTTCGTACCGGTACGATCGCTGCGGCCCATGGCGGAACAACCAGCATTATTGACTTCGCTGTCCAATACAAAGGTCAATCATTAATTGAGGGAATTGATAATTGGCACAAAAAAGCTGAAGGCAAAACCGCAATCGACTACGGTTTTCATCTCATCACTACCGAACTCGAAGACAAACAAATTGAAGAGCTCTATACGGCAATGGATGAAGGTGTAACGAGTTTCAAGATGTTCATGGCCTATCCAGGTGTATTTCTGGTCGACGATGCGACGATCTTTCGAGCTATGTCAGCAGCGGGAGCTCGTGGCGGTTTAATTTGCATGCACGCAGAGAATGGCATCGTTATTAATGAGATCATCAAACGCGCCCTTGAGAAGGGCCGTACAGCGCCGAAGTATCATGCTTTAACTCGACCGACCGTGGCTGAAGCCGAAGGTGTGCATAGAGCAATCGCCATCGCCGAGATGGCTGAGTCACCCGTTTACATAGTCCATCTGTCTTGTACTGACGCCTTGAATCAAGTCCGCGAAGCCCGGGATCGCGGAATTCCTGCGTTTGCTGAAACGTGTCCACAGTATCTGTTTCTGTCAATCGACGACTACGGTGAAGACTTCAACGGCGCGAAGTACGTAATGACACCACCACTGCGAGAGAAGTCGAATCAAGCTGAACTTTGGAAAGGTTTAAAGATGGATGACCTTCAGGTGATCTCAACAGACCATTGTCCATTCTGCATGAAAGAACAGAAGGAGTTAGGCCGAAACGATTTCACAAAGATTCCGAACGGCGCTCCAGGTGTCGAGAACCGAGTTCCACTGATCTATAACGGCGGAGTTGTTGAGAATCGAATTAGTCTCAACCGATTTGTCGAACTAACCTCTACAGCAGCAGCAAAAATGTTTGGCCTCTTTCCCAAAAAAGGAACAATCGCCGTCGGCTCCGATGCCGACATCGTCATCTTCGACGGAGAGGCTGAACAAACATTGAGTGTAAAAACTAGCCACATGAATTGCGACTACAATGCCTATGAAGGAAAGAAGATAAAGGGAGTGGTTGAAACGGTTCTGTCACGTGGCAAGGTTGTTGTGGATCGTGGTGCCTTCAAAGGGAAAGCAGGAGATGGGAAGTTTTTGAAGAGAGGGACGTGTGTAAACGCATAACCGCTTATCGAGGTTCTAACCGATCATTTTCCATATATCATTTGACATTTCTCATTTGCCATTTTTGTTTGTCATATCGGGTCCTTCAACACCAAGCTGTTGGATCAATAAGAGATCAAAATGACAAATGAAAAATGTCAAATGAGATATGGAAAATGATTGGTTTTTCTCTCTCCGTTGCCTTACTATTCGCTCGCCTGTTACGCCTTTCCAGAATTCCCCAAACGGAGCTTAACTAAAACATGTTTGCATCTATTCTGCTTTTCGCTCTGCTCTTCCAGGGCGGAGGTCAACGTCAAGGTCAACTCCCCGGACAGCAGCAACCGACCGCATCACCACAAGCCTCGCCACAAACAGGTCAACAAGGTGGTCGGCCCGCACCTCAAGCAACTCCAACTCCAGAAGAACCTCCTGTTGTTACTAAGCATTCAATCCAGGTGGGTGGTCAAACGATTAACTACACGGCTACCGCCGGAATGATGCCGATAAAGAATCGCGAGGGTGAAGTTGAAGCACGCATGTTTTTCACAAGCTACGTCGTCGATGGACCAAAACGGCCGCTGACATTTTCCTTCAATGGTGGACCTGGCTCTGCATCGGTTTGGCTGCACATGGGTGCGATCGGTCCCAAGCGAGTGAAGATGAATGCCGATGGCAGCATGCCGGCGCCACCGTATCAACTCGTTGACAATGAGGGAACGTGGCTCACGAAATCCGACCTTGTTTTTATAGATCCTGTCGGTACTGGTTACAGCCGGCCCGCCAGAGCTGAGCTCGGTCAGAGATTTTTTGGTCTGCAAGGCGACATCGAATCGGTGGGTGAATTCATCCGCATGTTTCTCACACGCTACGAGCGCTGGACGTCACCATTATTCCTCGCTGGTGAAAGCTATGGAACGACAAGAGCATCAGCGCTGTCAGGCTACCTGGTCGATCGAGGTATCGCGTTTAATGGCATCATGTTGATCTCAACCATCATGAATTTTGAGACAACAAACTTTGCGCCGGGCAACGATATTCCCTATTCCTTGTTCCTTCCGTCATACACAGCCACGGCGTGGTATCACAAAAAGCTCTCACCCGATATGCAATCCAAACCAGTCGCTAAAGTTGTGGCTGAAGCAGAAGCATTTGCTTCTGGAGAGTATGCAGTCGCTTTGGAAAAGGGGGCGCGTTTGACGGACAAGGAACGTCAGGATGCGATTAGGCAACTGTCGCACTTTACGGGAATTGATCCTAAGTTCCTCGATTACGCAAACTTGAGAGTCAATCTCAACTTGTTCAGAAAGGAATTACTGAGAACTGAGCGTCGATCAATAGGCCGCCTTGATAGTCGATTCAAAGGCTACGACTCAAACATCGCGAGCGATAGCACCGACTACGATCCTAGTGAGGCTGCCATTCGTCCGCCCTACACTTCCACCTTCAATAACTACGTTAGAACAGAACTGGGCTACAAAACAGATCTCGAATACTACATTCTCGGGGGCGGCATCGGACCATGGAACTGGGGAACGAATAATAACTACGTCGACACTAGCACTGCGTTGCGAAATGCGCTCGCCAAAAATCCCTTTCTCAAGGTCTTCGTCGCGATGGGCTATTACGACATGGCGACACCTTACTACGCCGTCGAATACACACTAAATCACATCAGCATTGATCCCATCTTGATGAAGAATTTTTCGACCAGCTACTACGAGGCGGGACACATGATGTATATCGACGAAAAATCGCTGGGTAAACTTCATGCCGACGTCGATAAGTTCATGCAGGATTCCATGAATCGATAGGAGTGAATCCGCTTTGTCAGAACAGGAAACAATTCAACACGCGGATGGACGCGTGGAGTTGCGGCCCGAAGCGCTGCAGGAAATAAGTCGTAGTCCACTTTACAATCACGACCTGGCTCCTGTTCCTGTTTCGGGACGCAACTGGACAACCTATAACTATGCTGCTCTCTGGATCAGCATGGCCCACTGCATTCCAACTTACATGTTGTCGTCGGGCTTGATCAGCGCAGGCATGAACTGGTGGCAGGCACTGATCACGATTCTGCTCGGCAATACCATTGTTTTGATTCCGATTCTGCTCAACTCACATCCTGGAACAAAATATGGCATTCCCTTTCC
>JBKPQV010000587.1:0-6088 GCA_046734235.1 Acidobacteriota bacterium | reverse complement strand
TTTATCGAGCCCAACCAGGCCGATGATCCTTTCCATGTTGTTGGGATTTGAATCACCAGTCGCGGCCTGAAAAACGAGACGTGGTTGTTCAACGCAAGCTTGGGCAGAAACTGCCAGCATCACTGAAGCAACCTGATCGACCGGCGTAATATCCAGAATCAGTTTCTCGTTTGCGGGAATCAGGGTTTGGCCTTTGCGAATAAGGAAAATGATTGGCGCGGTGGTGGTGAATCCTTCGTTCCAACCTGGGAAGGGATAAGCAAGGGCCGACTCGACGATACTGGGTCTAACGATACTTCTGACCATGTTCGTTTCAGCGGCTACTAACTGCTCGCCCAACGACTTGGTGTAGGTATAGATATTTGGCCAGCCCCAATAGGCGGCGCGTTCAACACCAAGATCAGTCAATCTAGTACGGGTCCACACCTTGCGTTCGCGCGCAACCGCTAATCCCAGTGCGTCAGGATCGTCATCGTCGCGCCCTTCTTCGCTCAATCGTTTGCGGGCAAGCTCACGAAACTTGGCGGTCATCATTGCATCACGCGCTTCTTCACGGACGCGATCTGCGAGCTTTGCGCAATCTGCGATTTCGTTATCTACCGAAAACTCGACCCCCGGCATTTCCGACTTGCGAGGAAAATATCCAAGAACCGAGTCGCTCTCCCAAACCGCGCCAGATCGATTACCGGCGACAAAACAAGTTGAGACGTGTACTAACGTCGGGCGCTTCATCCTGCGAGCAAAAGCGATGACGTTTTGGGTGCCAACAACGTTTGTGCGCAGTCCACTTTCAAGCGTTGGATTGAAGGTTACATTACCCGCCGAGTTTATGACGATATCGATATCGTCAGCGATCGCCTGGGCCTCTTCCTCTGAATAACCGAGGTTTGTATCGCCTATGTCTCCACCCTTGATGATTACTTTGTCGCGAATGAACCCTTCAAGCGCGCTACCGTAACGATCCCGCAGCGGATCAAATGGCGGAGCCGTGATGATGTTGTTCCAGAATCGCGCCTCTGATTCTTCTTGTGAGCGAGCACGCACCGTTACGTAAACCGCTCCGACATTGGGGAATCGGTGCAGCAGCATACTCAGCGTGACCTTGCCGAGAAAGCCGGTGCTGCCAATCAAAAAGATGCGTCGATCTTTGTAAATTTCGGTAGGTGATAACTGCATAATTCTTGGAAGAAGCTTTACAAATCTATTCCATGTCGGCGATGCCGATCATCGGTTGATGGAGCATCGTTATCTCAGCAGAGTTTCCCACGTAGCTTCGCGCCATCGCTATTGCTTCGGTTAGATTGTCTGCGCGTTCCCAACCCAGAATTGCCGGCACGTGTGCATTCTCGGCTCCGGCGGCGATTACCTTACTAACATGCTGGCGACCATTTTCACCCCAATACCACATGAAGAACGGATGCGCGCCGTGATAGGCATTTCCGCGCCGGTACATCTCCACATAGCTCGGATTGTTTGCAAATTCTCGTTCATACTTCTCGCGCAGTACGAATGCGTCGCGAGTCTCAGGTAATAACCTGTTGAAGAACTCGATATAGCTGGGGTGAAACTGGTGATCGAAATCGTCGTAGCAAGGATGGTGCAAAATCAGTACACCACCCTTCCTTAACAAAGGCTTGTTGCGATAGAAGTTGAAGTGATAGCCCAGAGCCATCACCTGAACGAGCAAAGGATTTAAGATTGAGTAGACATTGTAGGGCGAGATATCTGGAATTCCTGTAATTAGAATGTCAGCCTGACCACGAATCGGTATTGCGTATTGTTCAAAGCCCTTAGCAACGATCTTCTCGTGCACTGGTTCTGTTTTGCCGGCATGGCAAGCAATCAGTTCATATTGCGCCGGCCGTGAATGAAGTAACTTTCGGCGTGCTTGTCGGGGAAGTTTACTCATCGTGTAACGCATGGCTTCAAACTTCATCCGATCAAATGCCGTAAAGTCGTCCTCGTTCTTGATGAGGAAGTCCATGTCACTGCCGTACATGCGATTGTTTATCGCAGTTTCAATGTGAAAGACGTTGATGTTTTCATCGACGAGTTTGCCAATTCGGACGCACTTACGATTCAGCTCTGAGCGAGCTGGATCCATGTAGCTGTCCGAATCGCGAATTGTTTGGGGTTCATGGTGAGCTCGTAACGATTCGTAGTCACAGAGGCCCACGCCAACCGACTTGTGGCCACCGTCCATCGGAACGAAGTTGATATTTACGTATATCAGCAGGTCGCTCTCGGCCGCGCGACGGTTGAGGGACAAAGGCTCTTTGTGTCTTGTCTCACCGATCTTAACCATGCCGTCGACCCACTCGGCGTCATGGTTGTAGTAGCGATCGGGATAATACTCATCAAAGACACGCTGACCCGACATCCGCTTCATTTCCCACTCGGTCATCTTCCGGTGCAGGGAATTGGCAATGATGATGTGAATGTCGTCGACGCCGTGGCCGGTCAACATGTCGAGGACAATTTCAAGAATTGTTTGCCGGATGTCTGGTGTGGCCATCGGTGGCAAAGGCAAACTGATGTCATCAACCGCTATGGTGACCTTCATGCCTGGTTCGAGCTGCGCGAAAAGTGGATCACATCCGATGGGATGATTTAACGCATAGCGGATCGCCGCTTCACGATTAGGCAAGCCTTTAATAGACGGATTCGGATAAAGTACGCGCGTGCCAATCGGCAGATCTTCGAGAATAAAATCCTCACCAGAAGGCATAATGCGCGGTGCGCTATCGCGGTCGATGTAGATAACGGATTCGTGTGTTTTTTTGCGCAGTTGGAGTGCCATGAAATTATTAAGTGCGAGTCAGGAATTACTTCAAATTCAGGATTGGCCAGTCGTGATGAAGCGCCGTTTGGCGTAGGCGCATGTCGGGGTTGACGGCTGCCGGGTGTCCCACAACAGAGAGCATCGGCAAATCACTCATACTGTCGGTATAGGCGTAAGAGTCGCTCAGGCTGATACCTTCGCGTTCGCTGTAGGTACGAATCCAGGAAGCTTTTGTGGCCGCAGCCATAATGGGTGGCAAGAGCCGCCCTGTAGCCACTCCATTTACAAACTCCAAACGATTAGTGACGAAGTCGGTAATTCCGAGGTGTTGCATTAACGGCTTTACGGAAAGGTCGAGTGCCCCAGTGATTACCACCTGGCGCAGGCCAAGGCTTCTCGATTTCTCAATCAGTTCGTAGGTGCCCGGAAAGACCGCGGGTTTGATTACGTCGTCGAAGAGATCCTGTGCGAAGTAGCGTAGCCGGTCTTCGGACTGCCCTTTGTATCGTTTGAAATACAGGTCATTAAATACTTTTCGGCTATACTGGTCGGTGACTGCAAAAACGGGCAGGCTAAGAAACGTAGTCGCGCTCTTACTGAAGCTTTGCAGCAACGTGGTCTGCCGTTTAGCGTAGAAGCCCAGGGTATGCACCAGATTTGTGCTAACCAAAGTTCCTTCTAAGTCGTAAAATGCTGCCCCTGCCAAGCTCGTCTCCTAGCGGTTTTTAGTATCGGGTCCAGAATTTGTTCATTTGGCGTTGCTTTGCGGGAATCACTATACCGTATCCAACTCGGTTTGTGACAATTCGAAGCAAAACTATTACACACTGTATAGAAGAGCTAGACAATCGGAGGCTTGTGAATGGCTACTTTGTCAAATTACTCAGTAAAATGCTCAGTTTTTGCTTTAGTCGGCTTTGTGTTTGCCGTCCTAATGACTGCCTCAGCATGCAACAATGAGACGCCGGCGACGCCTAATGCCGTGGATGCAGGCGATGAAAAAATCGCAGCGGCCAAAATTACAGAAGGGGATCGGCTTTACGAAGGCCGCGAAGATATTGCGAAGGCCAGGGTCTCGGTAGCGACTTTCAGGCAAGCTGTGACGGCTGATTACGGAAACTATGACGCGGCTTGGAAGTTGGCGCGAGCTAGCTATTACGTAGGCGACCATACTAACAATGATGACGAAGCGGAGGAGATGTTCAGGGCGGGAGTTGACGCGGCCAAGGCGGCGGTAAAACTTCAAGCAGGCAAACCAGAAGGACACTTTTGGTTGGGAGCAAATTATGGTGGCCAGGCCAAGATGAGTACGCTCGCCAAACTTTCCACCATTCAGGATATTCAGGCGGAAATGGACGCAGTCATCAAGATCGATGAGAAATTCCAAGGTGGCAGCGCTTACCTGGCTTTGGGACGACTTTATCTACAAGCGCCGAAAGTGCTTGGCGGCGACACTGGAAAAGCTATCGATTATCTGAAGAAGGGGCTAGCGATAGCACCCAATAACTCGCTGATGAAGTACTACCTTGCTGAAGCGTACGAATCAGAGAACCGAGACGGTGAAGCGAAGAAACTGATCGAAGACATCATGGCTACCACGCCAGACCCGCAATATACCGCTGAGCATAAAGACGCAGTTGCGAAAGCGACTAAGTTGAAGCAGAAAATTGGGTGATGGATCTTTGTACTTCGTACTTTGTTCTTTGAATTACGAGGTACTGCCCAAGTACAAAGTACAAAGTACGACGGACAAGGCAACTAGCGATTTGCGCTCAATTTGCGAATCTCTTCCAGAGTACGCTTATGTTGTTCTAGTTTCTGTCCCGCCTCACCAAGTTTGCCTTGCGACGTCAGCCGCTGATAGTCGTCGAATTCTTGGATTGCGCGATCAATTAATTGTTGCAACGTCTGCGCCGGCGTTGGACTTGGGCGAGCCTGCTCAGTTCCAGATACTGGTGCCGGGCTTTCCTTTGTTCGAGCTTGTTCTTCAGACTTTGTAATCGCCGCTTGCCCAAAAAGACTCAGCATCGCTTCTGAAAAGTTTTGTCCGTACCCAAGTTTTTCCTGAGTTGCCAATACCACAAGGCGAAGCTCAGGCATCGGGCTGGTGTTTGCCTGCAAATAAATTGGCTCCACATAAAGCAAAGAATGCCCGATAGGAATAACTAACAGGTGTCCGCGGATGACAGTGGACCCTTGTTGATTCCAAAGTGTGAACTGTCCAGAGAGTTGCGCGTTCTGATCGATCCTGGCTTCGATTTGGAGAGGTCCATCAATCAAACGCGATTTAGGGAAATTGTAGACGAGGAGCTTCCCATAGTTCTCTCCATCGCAGCGACCGGCCAGCCAGCCAATCATGTTGTTGCGATTTGCTGGAGTGAAAGGAAGGATGAGGACAAACTCGTTCTTCTTCTGCTCACCAGGCAATTGCATGAGCACGTAATAAGGATCGATCGGCGCGGTCTCTTTTTGCCGTTGCTCATTCAGTCTTATCTGGTTTGCGATACTCCAAACATCTTCGCGTTGGAAAAAGATCTTCGGATTCTGTGTGTGGTAGAGCCCGTATACTTCTCCTTGCGTCTTGACTAGCGACTCGGGATATCTCACGTGGGCACGAAGGTCTGCAGGCATCGTTGACGCATCTTCAAAGAGCGCGGGAAAGATTTGTTGGTACGCGGCTATAATTGGGTCAGCCTTATCGAATACGTAGAAATGGGTGGTCCCGTTATAGGCGTCGATAACAACCTTGACAGAATTTCGGACGTAATTCACTCGGCGATTGGCAAAGTCATGGTGGCTGGAGTAGGGAAAACTTCCTGATTGAGTAAATCCATCGATCATCCAAAAGAGGCGGCCCTCGTTGCTTACAACGATATAGGCATCACGATCGTATGTTAGGAATGGAGCCAATCCGTTAACGATATCCGTGATTTTTCGATTGATGAGCACTCGACTCTCGCTGGTCACATCATCCGAAAAAGGTAACTTAGAAAGATCTCCGACGGCCCAGGCGATCATCGTCCTTCGTAGTCGGCCACCAATCTGAATCCCACCGGTTCCTTGATACGTAGTGGTTGCGTTGGTGTCTCCTTGTGGGTAGTCAAACTCATTCTGTTTGGTTTTTACATAGACGTGACGATCGGTTAATTCTCCGTAGTAGATCTCTGGCCTAGTAACTTTGATTTCTGGCAACGAAGCATCTATCGGCATGTTCGAAAGCAGAAACTGGGGAAGGCCTTCTGGTGTAAAACCGTTCGCCGTGTTCATCGTAACGCCGTAACCGTGCGTGTAGATTAACCGCTCATT
>JBKPQV010000586.1:0-7088 GCA_046734235.1 Acidobacteriota bacterium | reverse complement strand
ACTGAGTCAAGGTAGACGAATATATCAGCAGACAAAACTTTGTGCACATAAGGCGGCCAGGGAAAATACTGCGGTTGATGAATGGCAACTTTCACGGTGTTCCGGAGGCCGTTTTGCCGAGCGCGCGGGTATGATGCAGTAACCGCTCGGCGACGAACTGGGCGTCGACCTCTCTCATGCGAGCATGTACCGGTAAGCAAATATGGCGCGACATTATTTCTTCGGATTTCGGCAACAGGCCGGGTTCGATGTTAAACATTTCGCGAAAGACCGGCTGCAGGTGCAATGGAGGATCGTAAGCCCAGTCGATGGTGATGCCGTCTTGGGCGAGACGCTCACGCAGAAACTGACGATCAATCTTCAATGAAGGTGTGGCCACGTAGCGCCAATAGGCGGGTACGCTTTGGTCACTTGGAATGAGTGGTACAAAGAGTTCGCTCTCAAGTAACAACTCATCGTAGATCGCTGCAACCCGCCGTCGTTGACTCAGAAACTCTGGAAGACAGCGGAGCTGGCTCGAACCCATCGCTGCCGCAATCTCAGTAAAGCGATTGTTTCTTCCTGGCAGAATGTAACTCTCCAGCGGATTGTTCATGTCACGCCCGCGGTTCTGTAGACTACGAGCCACCTTCGCAACGTCCTCGCGATTTGTTACCAACATCCCGCCTTCGCCGGTGGTCATGATCTTTGTCGGATAGAATGAAAAGCATCCAGCATCAGCCAGATTGCCAGTTCGCTTACCGTTCAATTCCGCACCAGGTGCATGAGCAGCATCTTCGATTACAAAGCGACCAGAGTCCCGCATCTTTTGCACAAAGGCGGGCAGCTCGGGTGAAATGAATCCGCCGAAGTGGACCACGATCGCCCCGCGCGTACGCTCAGTTACCTTGGTCCAGGCGTCTTCAAAATCCATTGAGAACGTTGACGGCGAGATTTCGGTGAATACTGGCCGCGCACCAACGAGCGAAACGACCATACCGGTCGCAATAAAAGTCTCCACCGGAACCAGTACTTCATCTCCGGGTCCAACGCCGAGCGCGAGGAGCGCTGCTTCCATTGAAGAGGTGCAGCTTGGAAAGACAATGCCGTACGGTACACCGCAATACGCCGCGAATTCTTTTTCGAAACGCGCGACGCGCGGTCCCATTGCGAGCAGCCCGTTCATGATTTCGCGCAGTTCGTTGCTGAGCCACTCCTGCTCTTCGGGCGGAAAGTAAGGAAACGCAGTAGTTAGCGGGTGATTTGGATCAGGCTTGTAATTCGCTGGCATATCGTCGCAAAGATTCTTTTAGCTCAGTGGGCTCGAAACCAATAACGTCGCGCGCTCGTTGAATATCAGCATAACAGTCAAACTGCGACGCGGCACGATCGCTCAGCACGATCTGGCTCTTGCTACCAAGCGCTTCAATCAGTGATTCCGCATACTCTGCTGTAGAAATCTTCCGGCCGGTTCCCAAATTCATCAGGTTGAACAGTTTCGATGGCGGTTTGTCGATACATATTTGAATAGCGCGGATCACATCGCTGACGTGAAGGGCCTCTCTGATCACAGCTCCACGTGAAAAGAGTTCCAGATCATCGCCGCGCAAAGCTAGTTGGGCCAAACCGTCAATGAAACTGTCTGCCTGGCCTTTGCCGTAAAGGCTGGGAAGCCGCAGAACGATTACTTGCGATGTTTTGCAAGTCTCGAGCAGTTGTTCAGCCCAACGCTTGGTTGCGGCATAAGCGGCAGCCGAACTGGCTGGATGATCTTCAGTAAACGGAAGCGTATTCGACTTCGCGTAAACGCTCAGCGTCGATGTAAAAATAATTTGCCTCGGCGGTGCGGCTTTCAACGCTTCAAGAAGATTTACAGTCGGCAATATGTTGCCTTTAACGAACTCGGGGAACGCGTAATCGCCGGGCTGTCGAGCAGCAGCGTGAATGACTACATCGGGAGCGTCGTGATCATTGGCAAAAGCACTTAGCTTTTCCTTTTCTTTTGCCAGATCGATCGAGACGGATTCGCTCGCGGTTGTTGATGGTCGACGCGATAAAGACAGAATCTGATGCCTCTCCTGGGCCAGGTACTCCGTTAAACGCTGGCCCAGAAAACCCGCTCCGCCTGTAATCCAGATTTTCATCTCGTTAAGCTACTCAAACATTTCAAGCTCTAATAACGCACCGGCCGCTACATTCACTCGCGCGATTTTACCAATCACCTTTTCCGCCATCCGCGGCGGCAATCCTGTGCCGGGGCGCTTGAATACGATCTCGTCGGGTGTGATTAACGTCCCCACTCTAATGTCTCTAGCTGCGACAATGCTTCGTCTCGCAACCGAGGCGTTACCGACTTCGCTTGATGCCGGAACCTTTTGCCCGTTTCCGAGTGACGCTTCCACTTTGCGGATGCCGTCCACCATCGCTTTGAACTCATGCGGCTCAAGTGAGGCAAGATGATCCGGTCCTGGAAGATTCTTATCCAAGGTAAAGTGTTTCTCAATCACGCACGCGCCAAGGGCAACAGCTGCGAGCGGCACCTCGATACCGAGTGTGTGATCGGAATAACCGACATTGACGTCAAACTCCGATTGCATACTTAGCATAGCTCGCAGGTTTATGTCTTCCGCGGACGCTGGATAGTTTGTCACACACTGCAAAAGAATCACGTCGTCGTTTCCAGCGTTCTTCACCACGCCTAGTGCTTCTCCCACTTCATCCATATCGCTCATTCCGGTCGACAAAATCACCGGACGTTGTTGAGCGGCGACATGACGCAAGAGTGGATCATTCGTCAAATCCCCGGATGATATCTTGAACGCTACCACGCCCAATTCCTGGAGTAGGTCGACGCTCTTGAAATCGAACGGCGTTGAGAGAAACGTGATTCCCTGGTCGTCGCAATAGGTTTTCAGCTTGCGAAAATCTGCAAACGAAAGTTCGAGACGTTTGATCATCTCAAATTGCGATTCTTGCTCTCCGGTAGTTGCTTTCTGGTAGTCAGCTTTGGCGGCTTCGGTAGTGAGGAGTTCAGCCGCAACGAATGTTTGAAACTTGACAGCATCGGCGCCCGCCTCGATGGCTGCATCGACGAGTTTATAGGCGAGGTCCAATTCGCCGTTGTGATTGACACCTGCTTCAGCAATCACAAACGCAGCATGCCCCGCACCTACTACGTGCTTACCAAAAGTTAATTCCTTGCTCACAAGAGTTACCAGGCGGTCCAGCCACCATCAACTACCAGATTATGCCCTGTGACGTAACTCGACGCATCGGAAGCAAGATAAACCACTGCGCCGCTTACTTCGTCGAGCCCGGCCTTACGTCCGAGAGGAACGCGCGCGGAATAGCGCTTCAAGAATTCCTCATTCTCGCCGGGATGCGCGAGGCCGCCCGGCGAAATGCAATTCACACGAATATTGTTGTCGCCCCAGTAAGCCGCCAGAAATCGGGTCAACGAAATGACCGCACCCTTTGCGGCGGCGTAAACCGGATGAGAATAGATTTGTTTTGTTTCTGAAGTATTGTCGCCGAGATAGAGCTCGCGCAGATTTGAACCTTCGTAGATATGCTGATCGTTGCCGACAATCCCGTAGATTGATGACAGGAAAATCATGCTGCCCGAGCTGGTGCGTTCCATATGCTTGCCGATCGCCTGAGCCACGAGAAAAAGCCCATCGAGCTCTGCCCGCAGCACAAGTTGCCATCCTTCCAACGAACACTCCGTGAATGGCAAATAAAAGTCCTTTGGCTTGGCGGTTACACTGTAAACCAGTACATCGATACGTTCAGCCCGTCCGGATACCTGTTCGACCATTACCCGCACTGACTCTGGATCGCTGACGTCGCAATTGAATTGTTGGATAGTTTGGTCGTCTGCAATTGATGAATTGTCTCTCGCGGCGGCAAGTGATGGTTGTGGGAGATCCGCTGAATAGACTTTCGCTCCAAACTCTGTGAGTGCCGCACAAAAACGACGGCCAAGGAAGCCTCTCCCGCCCACCACGAGTGCGTTCTTTCCAGTTAATTCAAACTTCTCTTTGATCATAAAGCCCGAACCCAGGCCGGTATCTCAACAAAGGAATTCGTCCGAGCTGCGGAGAGAGCCGAAGTGGCTATCGCGAGGCTCTGCGTTGCGTGCATGGCGTCGTGCTCGTGACGAACTTTGCCTTCGCGCACGCAATTCAAAAAAGCCTCCATCTCTTCCAAATATGACGTGTTTGCGTTGAAGTCAGGATCGTTCCAAATCGTGACTGGAGCTGGCTGATCCACAGTTCGAGCGCTAACCGAATTGGTCAGTAAATTGTAACTGATCCAACCTCGCTCGCAGGAAATTATGCCGCGCCGGTTTGCCGGCCGCTGAATCATGTCTAGGTGAATCTGACTCACCGCGTTACTTGAATGACTAATCATTACGTCTGCGACCACCTCGACATCAACCGGCAGCGCTTCGTATGAAGGCAAGAGACAAGTGACTCTGTCTGCGGCGCCCAGCAGTTCCATTGCGAGATGGATTTCGTGAATCAACGTCAACAAGACGCCACCGCCCAGATCCTTCCTGGCGAAGTAGGACTTGCGATAGTCCTCATTCGGATGCCAGTCTTCGATCCACTGACCCACCTGGCATTGAAACAAGAGCGGCTTTCCAACCACATCATCTGCCAGAAACTTTTGCAGAGTCTTTACCGCCGGATGAAACTGCAAATTGTATCCTACAAATGAAACGAGACGGCGTTGCTTAATCTCTTGGAGAATCTCATTAATGCCTTCGAGCGATTCCGCCAACGGTTTTTCGATAAAGAGACCACGTACATGTGGCAAACAGTGCTTGATAGTTTCGAGATGTAGACTCGTGGGGTTGCTCACGATCGCGACGTCCGCGTGCAGTTCAGGCAGTTTAGACCAATCGCTCAGTTCCTTAACATCCAGGGTAGGGTCGAGATCCTGGCTGGATCCCTGTCTCGTTCGTAACGCGTAGATGTCCGTCAATCCTAACGTCCGCAGGTTGCGAATATGTCGTTGACCAATTGAGCCGGACCCCATCACGACCGCACGCTTAACCTCGTAGCGAGGTTTAAGTTTGATTGACGATTGACTGAGCCAGCGTTTTAGAAACGGTGCAGCGCAATCACGGTTTATCGCCACGACCTCTGGGTGCGTGCTCAGGAAATGCAGGATCTCGTCGAGCGTGAAAATCTTTCCGGGTTGATAGAGATGTGCGAAGACGGCCCTGAAAAACTCAAGGTCAGCGGGATAATCCAGCGTCATCCGTAACGCAGGCTGCCGGTGCATATCGTTCGCAATGGGTAGATCGTAGACCTCAAAAAGATCCGTATCGGTGAAGTAGCGTCCCCAAACTTCCGTGTTCGTTTGATCCTTAATCTCAACTATTTTTCGGAACGCTTCCGGCTTTACACCGTAACTGAAAGCGCCGTGAGGTAAGTTCAGCGCGCGAATCAGATCGGCATTAGTTTCGAGGTAAGCCTCGACGATCTTGTCAGCGTATTCCGGATCCGAAAACGGACAGTCCGCAGTGATGCTAAGAATGTAATCGAGGTTGAACAAAGTGGCAGCGTCGGAGAGTCGCTTTACCACATCGTCTTCGTCTCCGCGGAAGCAAGACACGCGCTCCGCTTCTGCAAGCTCAGCCAGTTGATCGTCCTGTGGATTGGTCGAAGTACAAACGATGATCTGATCGACTCGCTTTGCCAGTTTCAGGCGATCGAGCATGTGTGAAAAGATCGGTCGATTCTCAACCAACTGCAGCAGTTTGAGCGGCAGGCGAGTGGACTTCAGGCGTGCGGTAATTAGGAAGCCGGTCTTCAAATCAAGTCGTCCTCAGTGACGAGGTGATAAGCAGCGATGGGGCGTCTGATTTTTCGATTAATTAATCGCTCGTTTTGGTCCGGAGGCAATCCCAGAGAATCGGCGCGCATGAAGAGAAGATCGTCCGGAGTGATGGTATGGCCTTCGGAAAGGTCACGACTGGCGACCAGGCTTTTCTTGGAGTACTTCCGGTACTTTACTTCTTCTGGTGAAAAAGCTCTCGGCGTTGAGTGTCCGCTTGCAGCTTCGATTTCACGTACCATCTCCACAAACCTGCTGAATTCGTCGGGGTTCAGGGCAGCTTCATGATCGATGCCTTTGTAAGAGCGATCGTGCGTGATGTGTTTCTCGAGCACATCGACTCCCATTCCCAACGCCGCCGCCGGCAGCCAGAATGCTGCTGGAAGGTTGGCGTCACTGTGGTCCTGGTATCCGACTGGCAACTCGAATAGTCGTTTCAACTTGATCATGTAGTTGAGATTTATCGCATCGGTCGGAGTCGGAAATCCCTGGTAACCATACATTAGCCAGGTCTCGGGATTCTTATCATTCCCGCCATTGCTAATCCATTCGAGGGCTGATTGCATCTCGCCCGTCGTTGACGCACCGACGCTGAGGTCAATGCGTTTGTTCGTTTGGGCCACGTGGTTGATGAGAACCGGGTTCGAAAGATCAGCTGAATGTATTTTGTAAGCATCGACATCGATGGCCTGGGCAAAATCAACGCTGCTGCGCTCGTAGACACACGCAATGATCTGCATTGACGGAAAACGATCGCGAGCATAGTTCGAGAGGTCACGCCACGAGTCTCTGGAGAGCTCGATTCGCGTGAGCATCGGATAATCAGGATGATGCGGAACAACCATCTCTTTCAGAGCCCAAATCTGAAACTGAATCGAGTCGGCTCCAGCTTCGCCAGCTCCGTCGATTATCTTGCGAGCCAGTTTTGGATCTCCCTCGTGAGAGCACGCCATTTCGGCGATTATGTGTGTCCGTTTCATTTGCATGACCAAGTGAACTTAAGACGCTCTTATCGATGCCGGCACTCTTTCGTTCAGCAGCATGGGAAACAGCAACTGCTCCAGTTTCTCGGCGAGTAAAACGTGTCCCTGCTCATTTAGGTGAATACCGTCAACCGTGAGTTTTTCAGCTCCGCCTCCGTCTTCCACTATCCGGTTAAGATCGATCAACGTGACGAACGAATGCTTAGTTTGTTCCTGAAGAACCCGATTGTACGCTATCACGTTGTTCTGAAAACCCGGCGAGCGTTCCTCCACTGAATC
>JBKPQV010000585.1:0-4338 GCA_046734235.1 Acidobacteriota bacterium | reverse complement strand
TCGACTTGATAAACGATGAATTGCATGGGCCACCAATTCTTTTCCGGTCCCCGATTCACCGGTGATCAATACGGAAGCTTCGGAAGGCGCCACGCGCTCAATCAGCCTGATAGCTTCTTTCATCACTTCCGAAACAGAAATGATTTCGGGTAGTGCTGACTGTCTTGCCAGCTGCTCTCTTAAACGAACGTTGTCGACGCGTAGGCGACGTTTGTCAGCGGCTTGTCTAACGCGCACGTCAAGTTCCGTAATGCGATAGGGCTTAGTGAGGTAATCGTAGGCACCGAGTTTCATGGCCTCGACAGCAGTCTCAACCGTGGCCTGTCCAGTCAACATGATCACCTCAGGCGGATTCGGCCGTTCGTGAACTCGTCGTAAAAGCTCCATGCCATCGATTCGTGGCATATTGATGTCGCAAAGCAGCACATCGACATTACTCTCTTCGAGGCGCCGCAACGCTGCTTCTCCGTCTGGAGCTGCCTGGACTCGATAACCTAAACGCTCCAATTCCTTTTGCAGCACGAGCCTCAGATTAGCCTCGTCTTCAGCAATCAGAATTCTCGCCTGCTGTTGCTCGCTCAACCTTCTATTCCTCGTTTAGATTAACTGCCGGAAGGGTAATCGTGAATGTGGTGCCAACTCCAACCGTCGACTGAACGTCCAGCGTACCACCGTGCTCAGTTAAGATACCATAACACACCGCGAGGCCGAGACCCGTTCCCTTGCCGACTTCTTTGGTGGTAAAGAACGGCTCAAAAATCTTGGGCAGGTTCTCTGGCTGAATGCCAACCCCATTATCAGTTACCTCAACAATGACCTGATCACCTTGATTCTTCGCCACGATGGTCAGAACACCGCTAATGACCATTGCATCAAGAGCATTCGTCGCGAGCGCAATTATTGCCTGTTGCAGTTGTCCTGGGTCGCCCGATACGGCCGCCAAGCCTTGCGCAATATCAACACTAAACTCTACTGCAGACCTCCGCTTCTGATGTGAAAGCAGGCGCACAGCCGAAGTAATTACATCGCCGAGGTCTATTGTGACGTGGTCCGAAGCCCTGGTCCGAGAAAAATCCAAAAGCCCGTTCGTTATCGACTTACAACGAAACGCTTCGCTGCGAATCAAGCCCAAATACTCGCGCAGATCTTCAACCATCGGCGAGCTATCAAAGGCTCCTTCGTTCAAGCGAGATTCCAGTGACTCAGCACATGCGGATATTGTCGCCAGCGGGTTATTTATTTCATGGACCACGCCCGCTGCGAGACGACCTACAGCCGAAAGCTTTTCCGCGCGGGCTACTGCTCTATTCGCTTCCACTCTATCAGTAACTTCTTCGCCAACCGTGATCACATGCGTAACATCACCACTCTTGTCAGCCCACATCGGAATCTTGCTAATCAACCAGTAACGAATTTCACCCTTAGCAGTGGTTGTCTCCTGGTCGATTCTTTCAATTTCTCCGCTTTCAAATACTCGCGAAAATTCCTGTTCTAAGACATCACGCGGCTGGCGCGTAAGAACTTTGAAAACGTTCTTACCGATCGCCGAACCACGTGGTATACCGAGCTCACCCAACTCTCGATTGCGGTTCCAGGCCACGACTCGATATTCGCGATCGACCGCATAGAGCGAAAGTGGCAGACTATCGATGATCGCTTCTATAAATCTCCGCTGGGCCTCGGTCTCTGCGGTCCTACGTTCAACTTCCTTGGCTAAACTAAATGAAGTGTCTCTCGCGGCTTGATAAAGAGAACAAATGTGCGCTGCCAGTGAAGTCTGTTGAGCAGCAGCATCAATTAAACGTCGCTCAGTTTCACTGCAGTCCTCACGACGATCGAAGGCAACGATCAGGGCGCCTTTAGCTCGGCCCGCAAATCGCAGCGGGGCGACGTATTCAGTGCTGTGGATGTCGTCTTCGATCATGAATGAAGCTTTGTCGGTCACAACCAGAGAGCTGGCTGAGCTGCTGGATCGCAGCCAATCATGGAGCGCGTTGCGATCTAGCAATGATGGATCGTCGGCGGTTCCCTCTCGATCAAACACGCACACCGCATGACTGTCTCGGCCAACAGAAACGTAGACAGCACACAAGGAAGCATCAGTCGCGTCGTAGGTCGCTCCCGCTACCCGTCTGACCAACTGTTCTGGTTCTAGTGCCCTTAGAAGTCCCCGGCCGATGTCCGACAAGAACCTGAGTTCGCGATTACTACCTAATAGTGCCCATTCTCGTTGTGAGGTTCGAACATGCAGACTAACTCGCGACAAAAGCTCTCCGGGAGTTGATGGCTTAGTTATGTAATCGTCGGCACCCGCGGTGAATGCATCCACTTTGCGTCGCTCATCGTCGCTTTTCGAAAGCGCAATGATAGGAAGCTTACCTGTCAAAGGCTGCGCCCGCAGTAACTTGCACAAGGCCAGTCCATCAACGCCGGGCATTTCCAGGTCCAGAGCCACCAAATCACACCTGACGCCTTTGAGGACGCGCAGAGCAGACGCCGCCTCTGTCGCGGTTACGACGCGATAGTCGGCGGTTTCGAAGATATTGCGCAGTCTCTCCCGAGAATCCGGGTCGTTATCAACAATTAGTAGAGTTGCGCCTTGGTTTTCGGCAGGAACTGCCATGCGATCAACCGTGCGGAGTTAACAAAGATGCGGAAATTGCTGAGTTTCCGCCGAGGTGGACACGTCGAGTGAGTGTCCTGAGTCGATTGAAAGCGATTGGCAAGGGTGCTGTCAAGATGAATGATCTGAATTATTTGTCATTTCTCATTTTCCATTTCTCATTTTCCATTTTTTAGACCCTCCGGGCTTCCAGTGTGTCCGATATGCTTTTTTAGCTTGTCGTCTCAACAAGACAGGTCCTTAAGATCCGAGGAAGACGTTAATCCAATTTCAGACAAGCTGAGGAAGCATGTCGAACACTCTGGAAGCCCGGAGGGTCTGAAAAATGGAAAATGAGAAATGGAAAATGGAAAATGACCAATAAATCGGTTTAGGCCGTTACGAGGTTCTCCGCTTCGGGTGAGACGGGAACAGGTGCGACTGGCGGGAGGCTTCGTTCGAGTCGGTGGCTCGACTTCATTCGATACATCTGATCATCAGCGGCGTTCAACAGAGAATCGAGTGTTTCGCCGTCATTGCCAAAGGTGGCTGTCCCAATACTGATGCCTACTCTTGCGCTACGATCGCGTCCGACTGGTAGTAAAAACTTTGATACCGCATTCTCAATACGATTGCAGAGTTCTTCAACTCCAACCCCGTCGACTTCCTGGACCAGCGCTACAAATTCATCCCCCGCATACCGGGCCAGGAAGTCGTATTCGCGTAACTGGCTTTGAATGATGACTGCAACTTCGTGGAGCATCTTGTCGCCAAGTTTGTGGCCGTAGCTGTCGTTGACGTTTTTAAACTCATCGAGATCAAGCATCACTACCTGGAAACCCCGGTCAGTGCGTCGAGCGCGAGCCGCCTCTTCCTCAAATCGCAACCCAAGCGAACGAGCATTTGGCAAACCTGTCAGGGAATCAGTCATAGCGTGGGATTCTGCTTCGGCATGTTGCATTGCGTTCGCAAGCGCATCAGACGCCAATTTCGTTACGGTCTCAAGCAGTCGCATATGATCATGCGAATATTGTTCAAGATCGCACGAGTAGACTGATAAAGCACCTAGCAACACGTCGTCTTTAAAAAGAGGCAGCGACGCCATACAGTGAAACTTGATTCCAGCTGATGGATTGAGGTCTGTAAAGTCAAGACTTGGATGTAGCTGGTTGATTGGGGTTCGATTTGCTAGCGCGAATCCAGTGACTCCTTCGCCAGGGGCGATACAGCGTCCTGTCAATAGTTCAGCATGTTTGCCAACGACATGCCGCGCGGTAGCAAACCCTCTCATGTCGTCGTAGAAGTAGACCATGCAAGTGTCAAACGGAACGACGTGGGCAACTTTGTCTACCAAAATCTCGAGGGTGTGTTCAATGTTAAGGGAAGTTCCAAATGTTCTCGCGATTTCATAAAGTGCATAAACTTCGCGATGAGCTTTCTTGATCTGGTCATACGCCATGTAAGACCCACGCTCGCGTGTCTGGGCCAGGTCCATTTCACTTAGATGGATCGGGTGTGTTCGGGACGAAGGCTGAGGTGGCTGCAAACCAAACGCAGCGATCTCCGCGTCGAACTCAGGCAGGTGCTTAATGAATTCATCAACCACTTTCGGATCGAAGTGTGTTCCCGACCCGCGCAACAACAATGCGGTTGCCTCATCGGTAGTCATGCCGCGACGAAAAGGTCGATCTTCGCGAACTGAATCAAAACAATCGACGACCGAAATAATACGCGCG
>JBKPQV010000584.1:0-18005 GCA_046734235.1 Acidobacteriota bacterium | reverse complement strand
GCGACCGCGCCAGCCCGACTGCCCGAGGGCAAAATCACCAGTCAGGTATTGCCGAATGGTCTCGAAGTGATCATTGTCGAAGATCACTCAACCCCGCTTGTGACAATTGAACTTGCTGTCAAAAACGGATCGTATACCGAGCCACCGGAATTAAATGGGCTTTCGCACCTTTATGAGCACATGTTCTTCAAACAGAACCGGGCGATTGCTAATGCGGAAGACTACCTGAAGGCGATCGGTCAGATGGGAATTGCTTATAACGGAACCACTCGTGAAGAAGTGGTGGATTATTACTTCACAACCACCAGTCCACATTTGCGTACTGCTTTCCAATTCATGAAAGATGCGGCGCGTTATCCGTTGTTTGATGACAACGAATTTGCACGCGAAAAGCAGGTGGTCATCGGCGAAATTGATCGGAACGAGTCGAACCCGTTCTTTGCACTATCGCTGGAAATGAATAACCGGATGTTTTCTAAGTATACGAGCCGGAAAAATCCGCTGGGTAATCGTCAAACCGTCGGTGGTGCAACGACCGACATGATGCGCCTTATTCAGCAACGTTATTACGTGCCAAATAACTCAGCACTGGTGATGACTGGTGATGTTAATCCGGCTGACGCCTTCAAAATGGCGGCGGAGTTTTATGGCGATTGGCCGCGTCGGGCGAAAGACCCGTTTGTAGAATTTCCGCTGGTCGAACACCCGCCGTTAACAAAAAGTGAAGGCGCTGTGGTTACGTCTCCGGTGCAAAACGTGATCATAAGTATTGGTTGGCATGGTCCATCCATCGGTAAAGACAATCCTGCAACTTATGCGGCTGATGTCTTTTCGTTTATCCTGCGCCAGCCAAACTCGCGCTTTCAAAGAAACCTGGTTGATAGTGGTCTCGTAACGGGCGTGGATCTCAGTTACTACACACAGCGCAACGTAGGACCAATCCAGCTCATTGCACAAACAACCCCGGAAAAAGCTCACGCTGCCATCAAGGCGATCTACAGCGAAGTATCCCACTTTGGTGATAAAGACTATTTCACCGACGAACAGCTCGAAAGTGCCAAAGCTTTGCTCGAAGCGGACGATCTCTATGGTCGCGAGAAACTCAGTGACTACACGCACACGCTTAGTTTTTGGTGGGCCTCGACCGGTCTCGAGTATTTCAGAGGCTACCTCCCACGCTTAAGGGCAACGTCGCGAGCCGACATCAGCCGCTACGTAAATACCTATATTCTTGAGAAGCCCCATATCGGTCTGGCATTGATGTCGTCCGAAGCGCAATCAAAAATCAACGTGCAGTCTGACGAGTTGATTGGCGTCTCTATGTCGTCGGCGAAATCAAACTGAGGTGGGGTCGGCAGGCCTAACCAACTAATTTCTAGAACGGTCTAATAGAATGAAGATGACAACCTTGAGTATTTCTGAGCTATTCGCATTCAAAGTGAAACACGTTTCGCCATTCGTGCTGGCAGCGCTTTTGTTCCTGGGTGCGGGCAATATCGTTACTGCAACACAGGAAGGTAAGCCACAAGCTCGGACGGAAGCTCCACAAACTGTTCAAAGCGTCGTGGCCAAGCAGGCTTCGCTTGTCAGCGAGTTTGAAGTGAACGGCTTGAAGCTTTTGATCAAGCGCAGAGAAGGAAGTTTGTCGGTGGCGGCGGGCCTGTTCATCAAAGGCGGTGCTGCTAACATCACTGCCGCAAACGCCGGCATTGAAACCTTGATGCTCTCGGCTTCAACTGAGGCGAGCACAGGTTTTCCGCGGGAACGAATGCGGACCGAACTATCGCGGATCGGTACAGTAATTGGCAGTAGCTCTAATAACGACTACTCAGTGTTGTCGCTGGCGAGCACCAGGATGCATTTCGATCGGTCGTGGGAAATCTTCACCGATGTCATTCTGCGACCGTCATTTACGAAAGAGGACGTATCACTGGTGCAGCAACGTATGGTTGTTTCACTGAGTGATGATACAGATAACCCGGACGTTTATTTGCAGAAACTACAGGAGAAAGTTGCCTACGCGGGTCATCCATACCTGAATGATACGGGCGGCACAACAGAGTCCGTCGCGAAACTGACTCCGGAAGACCTACGGCGTTATCACGATAAAGTGATGGAGACTTCCAGATTGCTACTGGTGATCGTTGGAGATGTTAATCCAATAGAAATGCGTGATTTGGTAGCAAATAGTATTGGGAAGCTGCCACGGGGAAACTATAAGCCTGAACCAATGCCGGCTCTGGCTTTCGATAAATCGACCGTTGAGGTTACACCGCGTTCGTTACCGACTAACTACATTCAGGGGTTATTTAGCGCACCCTCTCTAACTTCACCCGATATATATGCGATGCGTGTTGCGAGTTCGCTCCTGCGTGATCGCGTTTTTGAAGAAGTGCGAGTGAAGCGAAATCTTTCGTACGCACCGGATGCGTTTCTGCGCAGCCAGGCGGCGAATGTTGGTGGACTTTATGTGACGGCAGTAGACGCCAATCAGTCAGTCAGGGTCATGCTTAGTGAAATCAACCGGCTACAACAACAACAAGTTAAAGCTGAAGAGATTCAGGCCGTTGTCGCTCAGTATCTGACTACTTATTACCTGGGCCAGGAAACGAATGCTGCTCAGGCGGGAGAGTTGGCTCAGTACGAACTTATTGGTGGTGGCTGGCGCACCTCGACTGACTTCTTGGAGAAATTGACCGCGGTTACACCTTCGGATGTTCAGCGTGTGTCGCAGAAATACATGAAAAACATTCGATTTGTGGTTCTAGGCAATCCGGAGAGTGTCGATCCCGCTGTGTTCGCGGGAGAGTAAAGATATTTCAGATTGTAGATTGCAGATTGCAGATTGCAGATTAATCGTCAGGTCTCACTACGTTGATCTCAATCCACAATCTTAAATCTGAAATCTGAAATCTGAAATTGATTTACCCTACTCTGCAATCTGAAATCCTTACCTGGTTTCACTCAGATAGCGCTCATACAGCTTCTTATCAAGTCGTTGAAGGGTGCGCGCTTGAGTAGCGGCCATCGCTTGATTGCCACTTTCGAAATAGGCAATAGCCAGGTTGTAGTAAGTTTCTGAGTCGTCTGGTTGCAAACGATTAGCTTCTTTGTAGGACTCAATCGCCTCAGCAAGGCGTCCCGCATAGTAATAAGCGTCGCCCAGCTTGTTATGAATCTCAAAGTTATCTGGCTTTAACAGCAGTGCTTCCTTATAAGCCTTGATCGCTTCCTGGCTCTTACCCTGTTTGACCTTGCAGTAACCCACCTGCACCCAGGCGTCGGCCCGCTTTGGATTCTTGTTTACCGCGTTCTCGAAGTACCCAACCGCATTGTCGTAGTTTCCCAGCCACAACGAATCCAGGCCAGTTCGATACAACGCTTCCGATAATTCTGGTCTCGTCTTTGGGGTCACTTCCGCAAGCGGACGCACTTTGCCGGGAGTCAGCGCCCCAACTCGAGGCGCGGCGATTGCGAGATTGAGATTCTGACCATTGGTTACTTTTATTGTTACGACACCCAATACTTGCCCGCGCAGATTAAAAACAGGGCTGCCGCTATTTCCGTGTGAGATTGGTGCAGTGATCTGAATTATCCTGCCAACGTTAGGTACCTCACGAATCGCGGACACAATTCCATCCGTAACAGATCCTTCAAGCTTGAGGGGGTTGCCAATTACAAAAATTTGCTCGCCTTCATCCGGGAGAGTTGTAGCAAGCTCGATGCTGCGCACACGGTCGAGAGGCATTTCAACATCGAGCAACGCAAGGTCACCCTCTTCATCAACCGCAAGCGCGCCTTTGACTTGGTAGACTTTACCTTTCCCGTCGAGTGTCTTTATTTCTGCACGAATGGAACCTCGAATCACGTGAAGATTAGTAACCACGGTTCCCGGACTCGTGAAGAAGCCGCTGCCAGTCATCAGCGCTTCACCAGTCGCATCGTACGTAGTGATGGCAACAACCGTTGGCTTCAGTCGTTTTACTAGTTGTGGTAGCGATTCTTGGGCGCTGACACTAACCGAAATCAGCAAGCTCAAAAGGAATAGGGAAAAGACACGAGGGACAGTTTTGCTACTCATGGTCGTTAACTCTCGGCAAAATGATTGAGATTTTTCGGACCGGCCGAAGGTTTCGGCCGACCGGGGGCTTATCTCATTCAGTAGTCTTAGAAGAGACTAGAGCTCGTAAAGAACCGGATCGGGAATGTGAAGTTACTCACAGGTAACCCCAGCAGCAACATATTAGCGCAACAAAAAGGTTGGTGGATAGCACTTTCTAAAAGTCGTTGGTGGGTGGGGATTTAGGAGCGGGTCATTTGTCATTTGTCATTGGACATTTATCACTTTTCCTTTTTCAGACGCTCCGCGCAGTTGGGGAGGCGTCAGAGTTTGAGAGGCTCCGTATTTCAAGGATCCCAATCGGCTACTGCCAGGTAGTTTCGACTTCATCCAACCTAGGCACTGCGCGGAGCGTCCGGAAATGAAAAATGATAAATGTTCAATGACAAATGACATATGAATCGATTAACGACGAAAAAGGGCCGCCGGGTTAGGCGACCCTTTCCCGATCAAATTATCGGCAAAACTAAGGGACAATATGAATTGTTCCCACCGTTGGACCCAGCGGTGATTCGCCGATTGCACTTTCCATGGTTATGAGTAGGCCGAAGTCTGGGAAGTTAGTCTCTGACTTGATCTCAGCTTCGTTACGGCCAGGGGTGTTCACCACCTGTCCCAGCTTTTGGTATTTGTTGTCGGGTGATACTGCCCAAAGGATGAACTTTTGGTCAGCGGGCGAATCTTTTAGTTCGTGAAAGCGAACTTTGACTTCAGTCGGTCCATCTTTTCTTGGTGTGATGGAAATGTTCGCTCGGGACCCGGTCATCGCACCCGCGAAGTCGACCTTGATCTTTGTATCGTCTCCCTTTTTATAAGCCGGAATGTTAAGCATCGCGACTTGGTACCCTGTAGTTGCCGCGGGCGCAGTGGTTACTACAGGTGCAGTGGTTACTGCAGGCGCAGTGGTTGTTGTAGGCGCAGTGTTTGCGGGCGCAGCTACAGCTGCAACTTTTTCACCTTCAGGATTCGTTATCGGTACGACCGTATAGCCTTCAGGTACCGTGCTGCGAAAAACGACTGCGGTGGTCGGATTGTACGCAGTCAACGCAGGTTCGGGCGTTGCGATCAGCATAAACTTGCTTAGTGGTGTAGACGCTTCTAACGTACCTACGCCATTAGTGATTGCAATCGGACCGATTGGTGTTACTGCTCCTGTGTTATCGACTGCGTAGAGTGTCAATGCATTAACGTCGGCTGGGACGCTTGTCAGGTTGAGTTTGATTCTTGTTCCTGTGTCATCGCGGAGAATGGTTGCGACACCTTTTGCTCCCTGGATACTAATGGGACTTAGATTGACGATCACTTCCTTCTTCGCTGGATATTCAATAACGGTGTAGGTTCCGTCGGGATTCTGAACTGTTTTGGTTACGGTTGTGGTTGTCTGTTGACCGAGAGCGAGCGCGGCAGCGGCCAGAGTCAGCACGGCTCCCGCGAGGACGCTCAAAACTTTCCTCTTCATTCCTTGCACCTCCTTGTGTTGAACAAATCGCGATTATTCTTCAAGCAGGGGGGATGATGTCGGGAAGACGCATTCGCGCTCTATGCGAATTTCGTCGCAAGCTCAATGCCATCCTGATTTAGGCGGAATTTGAAGAAAAAGCGGGAAAACCAGCGAAACAGAACCGTACAGAGAGTAGTCGAATAGGTCAGTTGCGCACTTGTGATTTTATTAGACCTGTAGAGTCATAAACCTCAGTTTTCTTTTGGCTTATCTCGGGATTCCTTGGGTCTAAGGCGCTCTTCGTGTTGCTTCGTGGATCGTGTTTTTGAACCTTGAGAAGACGATCCACGAATTCACACGAAACAACACGAAAGACATCGCAGAAAGTGGCAGCATAGCTGAGAGAGTGCAGATTTCTAAAAAGAACACTGGCTATAGCACACCACCCTGTTGGTCAGTAATTCTTCAGTTCAGCAATCGCTTTTGCAACGTCTGACACTTGCGGAAGAATGAAGTCCTCCAGCTGCGGAGCATACGCTACAAAAGTATCGAGAGCGCAGACACGTCGTACCGGAGCGTCCAGGTGTTCGAAAAGTTCGGACGCGATTCGGGCTGCGATTTCAGCGCCATAACCGAATGACAATGAGTCTTCGTGGGCCACGATCACTCGATTAGTCTTTTTGACTGTCTCACTGATTGCGTTCCAGTCGAATGGCACCAAGCTCCGCAGGTCGATTACCTCCACGCTAATCCCGTCTTGCTCCGCTTGTTTGGCTGCAACCAAAGATCGTTGGACCAGCGCGCCATAAGTAATGATCGAAAGATCACTTCCCTCGCGAACTTTTTTTGCTTTGCCAAATGGAATCATGAACTCTTCACCGGGATACTGAGATTTGTTGTAGGCCTGCCGGTAAAGGTGTTTGTGTTCCAGGAACATTACTGGATCGTCGCAACGAATTGCGGTTCGCAATAGACCGTTTGCATCGAGAGCGTTGGAAGGATAAACAACGCGTAGACCAGGAATTTGCGTGAAAGTTGATACGCCTGACTGTGAGTGATAGACCGCGCCACCTTTGAGATAACCACCAACCGGAACGCGGATTACCATTGGTGCTTTCCACTCGTTTCCTGATCGCCAACGTAACAATGCAAGCTCATTTCTAATCTGGTGCATTGCAGGCCAGATGTAGTCGAAGAATTGAATTTCAACTACTGGCTTCAGTCCACGCGTGGCCATCCCGATAGCTCGCCCGACAATGTTTGCCTCAGCCAACGGCGAATTGAAAACTCTTTCGCTGCCGAATTTTCTTTGCAGATTCGCGGTTACTTTAAAGACGCCGCCCTTGCCTTTCACGTTGTCGAGGTACTGATCTCGGGAGCAGTCGGCCACGTCCTCTCCAAATACAATAATGCGTGGGTCTCGAGCCATTTCCGTATGCAAACTGCGATTGATCAGATCGACCATTGTGCCTGCGTTGCCGCTCAACTCAACTTGGGATTCGGTGTCGAAATTAGTTGAAGTCGGATCAACATCCGGAGAAAACACAAACTTGGTAGCGCTATCAACGGGTGGCTGATTAGCCGCCAGTGCCTGGTCCGCAGCTTCAGCGATTTCATGATCGACTTCGTCTTTGATCTGTTGTAGCCCTGCCTGATCGATCACTCCCTCTTCGATCAAGCGAGCGCCAAATCGCTTAACTGGATCGCGTTCGGCATCGCTCGCACGTTCTTCATCAGGCCGGTAAAGCTTTTCATCGTCGGAAAGCGAGTGTGAGTAAGGTCGAATAACCTTTGCGTGTACCAGCGCCGGACCCTTGCGATCGCGACAATACTGAACGGCCCGCTGCATCGTTTCCAGAGACTCCAGCGGATCAGTGCCATCGCATTTCTGAATGTAAAGTGACGGAAACCCTTCGACCAGTTTTGAAGCATCGCCACCCGCAGTTTGCACTTCAACCGGGACACTGATCGCGTAACCGTTATCCTCAAGCAGAAAGACAACTGGCAGTTTCAAATTGCAGGCAGTGTTCAAAGCTTCCCAGAACTCACCCTCACTGCTGGTGCCGTCACCGAGTGAAACATAGGTCACTTCGTCTTTATGAAAACCCTCAACGCGATTTTTTAATTCATCGATGAGGTTTACACGATAGTTAGCTTCGGCACAGCCAACTGCCTGAAGCAATTGCGTACCTGTTGGTGAAGATTGCGAGACTATGTTGAGCGCGGTGTGTCCCCAGTGCGAAGGCATCTGTCGCCCATGGGAAGCCGGATCTTCTTCGGCTCCGACTGAAGCGTAAAGCATTTCGAGTGGTGTCATGCCCAACTGCAGACATAAGGCGCGATCTCGATAGTAGGGGTAAAACCAATCGTAGCCAGGCTTCAGCACAATTCCTGCAGCAACGAGTACTGCCTCGTGACCAGCCCCGCTGATCTGAAAGTAAATCCTGTTCTGACTTTTGAGCTGAATTTCTTTATCATCGATCCGTCGAGAGGTGTACATGGTTCGATACATCTCGAGGAGAGTTTTCCGATCGACCAAATCCTGGCTCATCGATTTCCGAGCGACGGGTTTCACCGCATGCATCGGCTTGGCGCCCGGCACTGATGTCGGCTTCGATGGTTCTACTGGAGTCGGACGTGGCGCTGGGGCAGGCTGCGCGGATTCGGGCTGAGGAGTGGCGACTTCAGTCGAATCTGATTCCGACTTGCGAACGAGCTTCAATACTTTAGTGTCAGTCTTCATAATTGCTTGCGAGCGTCATTTTATATTCTTCAGCCATCCCCGGATGCCCGTGACGTTGCGCAGTTTCGATACCTCGTTGATAGGCCTGTCTGGCTTCGTCGCGTTGACCAAGTCGTTCGTAAGCTCCGGCCAACATACCAAAAGCATTGCCTTCATCGTCCGAAGCCTCGAGGTAGCGATTCAAGATTTCCACCAGCGCCTCATTTTGTCCTGACTTCTCGTATTCCTTGGCCAGGCCAAACATCACGGTCGTATTCGCCGGATCGCTTTCCAGCATCTGCTTAAAAATTTCAACACGCGAAATAGCCATAACTATTTCCCACCGATAATCAGTTTGGCGATCGTTTGTAACTGCATGTTGGAAGTACCCTCATAAATAGCGCCAATTTTTGAGTCGCGCCAGTATTTTTCAACTGGATAGTCTTTTACGTATCCATAACCGCCATACATTTCAATCGCTTTTGAAGTAACGCGTTCAGCAACGCGCGACGAGTAAAGTTTTGCCATTGCAGCTTCTTTGACGAAATCGACGCCGGCATCTTTCATGCGCGCCGCGTTGTAAACCAGTAAGCGCGCGGCCTCAAGGTCGGTTGCCATTTCAGCCAACTGGAACTGAACACCCTGAAACTGATTGATGGCTTTGCCAAACTGTTGACGTTCGCCAGTGTACTTAAGGGCACACTCGAGTGCCCCTGTCGCAATGCCGATCATCTGCGCGCCAATACCAATTCGACCTTCGTTCAACGTCTCAATTGAGATCTTATAGCCCTTGCCAACTTCGCCCAGCACATTTTCTTTTGGCACCTTGCAGTCTTCCAAAATCAACTCGACCGTTGATGAGGCACGAATACCGAGTTTGTTTTCTTTTTTACCGATCGAGAATCCTTCAAATCCTTTTTCAATAATGAAAGCCGTAATACCTTTATAACCAGCTTCAGGATTTGCATTAGCGAAAAGCACGAATATCTCAGCTTCAATGCCATTCGTGATCCAGAGCTTGCGTCCGTTTACCAGGTAGTGGTCGCCTTTATCGACCGCGCGAGTTTGCATTGCAAATGCATCTGAACCTGAGCTTGGCTCGCTGAGCGCATAGGCACCCACACTACCAAGGGCCAGCTTTCCAAGATATTTCTTTTTCTGTTCCTGGGTACCCCAGCGAATAAAGGCGTTATTTACAAGCGTGTTTTGGACGTCAACCAGAACACCTACTGAAGCGTCGACCCGTGAGAGTTCCTCAACGGCGAGAATGGCGGTAAAGAAAGTCCCGCCAGCACCGCCAAACTCTTCTGGAGTTTCAATCGACATCAAACCAAGGTCGAAACAATGCTTAATGATTGCAGGGTCGAGCTTTTGATGTTCGTCCATTTCCTCGACGCGAGCTCGTATTTCACCCTCGGCAAACTCGCGAACGCTGGCCCGAAACATCTGTTCGTCTTCGGATAGTGTGGTAAGCGGCCGACCCGACAATTGTTCAATTGCAGATTGTGATTGACTCATTAGATAACCTGGCTTTTTTCTATGATAGGAAGTTGAACGCTGCATCATAATCAAGCCAAAAGTAAAAAGGCAAAAGGGGAAATTGGGGGGATAGCTGATTGTTGATTGGACGATAGGAATGGGACCTATATGACCAACAGGACCAATTAATAGGTCATATGGGTCGTATAGGTCCTATTTCTAACGTCCAATCGAAAATCAGCAATCAAGATTTGAGGCTATGGAATTGCATTGTGCGGGCGGGCGGCGACGTCGTCCAAAGCTCTATTACGCTTTATTTACGGTAAGATAAGAACTCAATACGATGACAGAACCGCAGCCCAAACGACGGAGATTTGCGCCAATTGGAATAGTTTTTGGCCTACTCGGACTCCTACTTTTTGCCTATTTCGTTCGAAAGGCGGGAGTTGGCGAAATTGTCTCCGGAATTCGCCGGCTGGGGATTGGTTTTCTTCTCGTCCTGCTGATCTCGAGTTGTCGACATATAGTCAGATCAATTGCCTGGACCAAGTGTGTTGAAGCGCCATATCGTCTCCGTTTTCGCGACGCGTTCGGGGCAAGATTAATGGGCGACGCCCTGGGCAACATCCTTCCCCTGGTCAGCGCCGCTGTCAGCGAACCCTCGAAAGCAGTATTTGTAAAAGATCGATTGCCGTTGATAGTTGGCTTGTCGGCACTCGCCATTGAGAACCTCTTCTATAGCCTATCCGTAGCGGTGTTTATCTTTTCAGGTACAGCGACGTTGCTACTAAGTTTTTCACTTCCAAAGCCATTGCGTTACGCGAGTATCGGGGCGTTGATAGCGATCGTTGTTATCGTGCCACTGGGTTTTATTGTGATCCGGCGGCAAACGAAATTCTTAAGCGGCACTATTGGATTTCTCGGCAAGCGAGGCATAGCTCAAGGAGTAATGGAAAAAATCAAGCCACGCGCGGCAATACTTGAAGATCGGGTCTATGGTTTTTACAACCGAAATCAACGTAGCTTGATTCCGATTTTTGGGTTAGAGCTGTTGTTCCATTTTGCAGGCGTGTTAGAGGTTTACACGACGCTCAGCTACATCAGTCCTGTTGCTCCCTCATTCCGCCAGGCATTCATACTTGAATCTGTAAACCGGATCATCAACGTTGCGTTTAAGTTTGTGCCTTTGCGAGCTGGCGTGGACGAAGGCGGTACAGGTCAAGTGTCGAAGGTGTTGGGTTTTGCCAAAGCCACGGGTGTCACCCTGGCAATAGTACGGAAAGGCCGGGATATTTTCTGGGCCACGATCGGTGTGCTGTTGATGTTGAAGAAGGGATTCTCGCTACAGAGCGTTACGGCTGAGGCGTCGGAAGATTTGCGAGAAGCGAGAGCCGAGACTTTGTGATGGGAAGAACTTAACCACAAAATCACAAAAACACGAAGACACAAAACGCCAAAGTGATGAGCAATTCGTGTCTTTGTGACTTTGTGTCTTAGTGGTTAAATTCCTTAGTCAAGACAACTCAGTCATACGATAGCGCATTCACCGCATCGAGGTTCGAAGCGCGCCAGGCCGGATACAACGCTCCAAGCACTCCCCCCACCAAACCGATTGCCGCCGCGGTGATGGTCCATTGCCAGCTATACTCAAATACCAGCCCATAAACTTTGTGAATGAAATAGCCAATCAGTATTGAAGCCGCAAACCCAACTACTAACCCAATCAGGCTGATCAAAATCGCTTCTTTCTCGATAATGCCAACTATATATCCTCGCGAGGCACCCATCGCTTTAAGGATTCCAATCTCACGCGTTCTTTCTGTGATAGTGGTGTACATCGCGAGCATTACCACGACAGCACTAACTACTGCTGCCAGACCAACAAGTACACGCAGAAAAACAGCCAGGTACGGTATAGTTTTTTCGAATCCGGCAAACACTTCTCGTGTTGGTTGAATCAGGTTGCCAGGTAATTCTGCGTCTATCTTTTTGGCCATCGCGTCCACTTGATCAGGTTGTCGCAGCTTAATAAAGATGAAAGTGCATTTTCCCTTTGCTTCTAACGCTTCCTGTAAGCCCGCCAAAGTCAACTTGACCCTGGGTCCAGACTCCGGAGTATAAATTCCGGAAATTCGATACTGTTGATTTGGGCCAAAAGGCTTCAGCATGTCCCCAACATGTAAATTGTTGTTCCTTGCTTTGACCTCATCGATCATCGCGTCGTTAACACCGGTTGGTGGTTGACCGCTCAGCAGGCGAATACCATTCATGCTCGCATAGGAATTCCAATCGACGCCATCAAGTTGTTCGAGACCAATGCCGCCGGCGCCCTGAATAAAGAAGCGACCGATTGGAATAGCGTCTTCTACACCGTCGACAGCCTTGAGGCGATCTGCGTAACGTGTGTCGAGATTTAGTGAAGCGCCTGTTGCTTGAATTGCTCCAGGTCGCATGAAGATGAGTTCGGCCCGCACATTTGAAGCTCGACGCTGCAGGTCATTGTTCATACCCCGGGAGAGCCCGGTGAAAAGCATGACTAAACTTACCCCCAGCGCAATTCCCGCTGCGCTGACGAACGTACGAATCGGTCGCTGACGAATGTTAGATGTAACAAGATTGTCCATAATCGCGAATCAAAGTGGTTCCGCTAACGAAACCCACCATTAGTGAATAATTTCTAGCAATGAGATAAACCACAAACGCCTCCCATCGTGCAAGTTGCCATCTGCCTCAAATCTCATACCTGCATTGAACGGCAGTTTCGGGCTAAGGTTTTGAGATCTCAGATTTGAGATTTGAGATCCCTTTGGCACGGACATTGACTATCAACTACGGTTGTACGTTAATAATCCGTGACAGTTAAGGCGTAACGTTTCATCGTCTTGAGCGTCTGAATTTGAGGTTTCCTCCTTGTCCGGCAATATAAAACTCAGCCCTTCCTCTCCCCTGGTGAACGTGGACCGTCGACCGAAGCCCGGGATCAACCTGGGACTGGACCGCTTCGCCGCAACTCTCGATTGGACCGTAGTTCTTTCCTTAACATTTCTAGTTGTCCTGGGCCTCGGCCTTCGTCTGAATCAACTCGGCGCAATTGGCTTCGCCGAGGATGAAATGAACAAATTGGATGCCATTCATGCGTATGAACGCGGCGATTTAACCGCAAACGCCGAACACCCAATGCTGATGAAGGTTTTGATGTTGATATCCCTTCATGCGGCGCCAAATGCAAGTCAGGAGGCAGCACTACGTTTTCCTAATGTGGTGGTCGGCGCGCTCACAGTTGTTCCATTGTTTTTGTTAGCTGCGGCATTCTTCGATCGCTGGACAGCCTTACTGGCTGCTGCCTTTTGGGCCTTTGGCGTCAACGCAATTACCCACAATCGCATCGGCAAAGAAGACTCATTGCTGGTGTTCTTTATGCTGTTTGCTTTCTACTTCTTTCTACGAGCAAAGCAAACGTCACCACTAAACAAACCATTTCGCCAAAAGAATTACATCGCGAGTGCAATCTCTTTTGGCCTGATGATCGCGTCCAAGTACTTTCCACATTACCTTGGACTAAACATGCTCTTTCACCACAACTTTCACGCATACGAAAAGAAATCGGGTGAACCAACTGGCAAAACTCCGGGCCTCTTTTTCCTGTTGATCGTTGTGGCATTCCTAATCGCGAGTCCGGCAGTTTTGATGCCGCCAGTTTGGCAGTACATGAATGCTTACATGGGCGAACAGCTGCTTACTCATTCGGGTTACCTATTCGCGGGTCATCTCTACAAAAACAACATGTCGAGTTCGCCTTTTTGGGGAACGCCCGTTTATTTCTATGTAATATTCCTTGCGATTAAGGTGCCCCTGCTAATACTTGGTAGCTTCCTTTTTGGGCTTGCTGTTTCGATCAAGCGGCGGCGAGAGATTGGGTACGCCTTTCTGCTCTTCATGTTTCTGTTTTGGATAGTTCCGTATTCGTTGATCGGCGGGAAGTGGTTGAGATATACGCTATCGCTGATGCCGTTTGTATATATGTTGTCAGCCGTTGGAGTGGTCGCTTTAGTTCGGTGGGCCAGGACAAAGTTTGACCTGGTGAAACAACATGAGGTTGTCTTCACAGTAATCGTGGTTGGAGCCTTTGTGTTGGTGCCAGCGTGGATGGCGTATGCGAATGGACCACACTATGCGCTGTACACAAACGCTCTAGCCGCAAACAAAGCCGGCTTCTACTTTCCTCATGACGAGTTTTATGACGATGGTTTGCGAGAAGCAATTAAGCACGTCTGTGAACAGGCTCCCAAAGGCGCAACCATAGCGCATGAAACTCCTGGTGTTGCTCGTCACTATCTTGAACGATATGGACGAAGCGATCTTGTTTCCCATCCTATTTCGGCGCCTGACTTCGATCTCACAAAAACTTCAGGACCTGTTTACGTCATCGCTCAAAGAGGTCGAACCTATTTCGAGAACCGCGAAGAGTTAGAATTTGTTCGATCACACTTCCAGAAAGTCGACGAGATCACGATTGAAGGATTAAGTGCCGTTGAAGTGTTTGCGAATCGGTGATCAGTAGGACCACGAGAAAAGATCTATTTATCATTGGTCATTTGACATTTATCATTTGTCATTTTTCAGACGCTCCGCGCTTCTCGCGACTTCTAAATTCAGAGAAACTATCGCTATATTAAAATGTGGAGAACAGCGACTTGGCTCAAGCTCCATAAGACTGTCTTTATCGTGTAAATTCTGTTCATTATGTCGGGGCTTTACTTCATTTTCGACAGGATTCCAGAATTACACGATTGCATTCTGGCGCAACGACGAATAGTCCCGGTTTTGAAAGCTTGATTAACCAATAATGAGAACCAGCAAAGCGACAACACTGCTACTTCTGTTGCTGTTTATCACGCCTGCCTTTTACGGCCAGAATGGCAACAGCGCTTCCCAGAGAGTTCAGATCACGATCCTCGGCACAACGGATCTTCACGGCAACATTGATCCGATCGACTATTACACAAACAAAAACGACAATCGCGGATTGGCAAAGATCGCGACGTTGATAAAGCGCGTTCGTCGAGAACAACCAAATGTCCTTTTGATCGACTCAGGCGACACAATCCAGGGATCGCCGCTCGAGTCGTTCCACAGCAGGAAAAACAATCGGCCCGTAGATCCGATGATGCTCGTGATGAATTCCCTCAATTACGACGCAATGGCCGTGGGGAATCATGAATACAACTTTGGCTTGAAAGTACTTGAGAAAGCGCGACAAGAGGCGAAGTTTCCCTGGTTGTCGGCTAATACTTACGACATCAAGACTGGGAAAACTCATTACCAGCCTTACCTCGTTCGTGATATTGCAGGTGTAAAGATTGGAATCCTCGGACTCACAACTCCTGGAGTTCCAAGCTGGGACAATCCTCAAAACTACGCCGGGCTTGAGTTTCACAATCCCATTCTCGAAGCGCGCAAATGGGTGCCGGTACTGAGGACTAAAGAAAAAGTAGATGTTGTTGTGATCGCGATGCACATGGGGTTGGGAGAAGACCTTCGCACCGGAGAAGTGTCGTCTGGACAAGTAGCTCATGAAAACGATGCTATAGCGATCGCTAAAGAGGTTCCCCGTATAGACGTGATTTTCATGGGCCACACGCATCGTGAAGTACCTTCGCTTTATATCAACGGAGTTTTGTTAACCCAGGCGAATCACTGGGGCCGACATCTTGCACGCGCAGATCTCTATCTGCAAAAGTCACCGGTAGGGTGGCGGGTTTATGCCAAGTCAGCTCGAACTATACCTTCGGATGATCGCTTGGAACCCGACGCTGAAGTTGTAAAACTGGCCGAGCCTTACGATCGCGAGACCCAGGATTGGTTGGGACGAACCATTGGCGAATCGTCAGAAGATTTGACTGCGAAAGAGGCGCGCTTCCGTGATACGGCCATTCTTGACCTGATTCAAAAAGTTCAACTCGAGGCAGGCAAGGCCGATGTTTCGATGGTAGCCAGTTTCAATTCCGAGGCAAGAATTGCGAAAGGCCCGGTTACTGTTCGCGACATCGCCGGACTGTATGTCTACGAAAACACACTTGCGGTTTTGGAAGTTACGGGAAAACAGCTGAAGGATGCTCTCGAGCATTCGGCGAAATACTTTAAAGCCTACGTCCCTGGAAAACCTCTAAACGAACAGGTTGACGACAAGATTCCTGCCTACAACTTTGATATTGCCGAGGGAGTAACTTACGAACTCGACATATCAAAACCTATGGGCCAACGAATTCTGAATCTCAGTTTCAAAGGTCAACCGGTAAGACCCGAACAAAAGTTTCGTTTGGCGACGAATAACTACCGAGTGAATGGTGGTGGTGGCTACACGATGTACAAGGATGCGCCCGTCGTTTTTCGCTCAAGTGAAGAGATTCGCGAAATGATCATCGACTGGCTGGAACGTCACAAGACCGTCCCCACCGAGCCAACAAACAATTGGCGTTTGGTTCCACAGTAAGAAAAACGCCCAGACACCACCGGCTTCAGCCGCGCGCGGAGCGTCGGGCACTCGGTTCTCTAGTGAAAAATTGAAACTCCACACGGCTGAAGAGACTGTATGAAAAGTTTGGAATGCACAACTTAACCACAAAGACACGAAGACTCAAAGACACGAACCGCTCTTCATAAGTTGCATTTGTGTCTTAGTGTCTTTGGGCCTTTGTGGTTAAGTTTGCCGTTTTGAGTTTTCACACTCCATACGGCTGAAGCCAGTGGTGTCTTAAAAAGCCAAAACGGCAACCCGGGAGCTTTGGGTTGCCGTTTTGGTTTTTGGGGAGAAACGAGCCCCCAGTCTAAAGGCTCGTTTTCCTTGCGCGGGACGCTGCACCAGGAATCTAAGTACTGGCGGGTTACCGTGCCGCCAACGCGATCTCGACGCGTTCTCTCATCTGCCTGCTGGCAGTCAATTCTCTTACAATGGCCTTTTCGGCTTTCGTCTTTCTGATTTGGCGACCGGTGCTTTCTCCAGCAATCCAAATTTCGGAGAGGAAATATTTGTTGCCGTACCGGTTAAACACGAGCTTCGATTCTGAGGCTGGGTCAACGCGCACCAGATTGTTTGTCAGCTTGATCGCCGACTGCGCACTCTCAGTTCCTCTAACCGACACTGCATTACCCAACTCATTCATCGGTTTGAACTGATACCTTCCAGCTGACATTTCCGAATCACCTACATTGAAATCAAACGGAACGGTTGCGCTTTCTGTCCTCGATCCTTGTGCTTTCGCGGAGACAACAGCGGCGACCAGAGATATCGTTACGAGCAACGTAAACATTGTTACGGTTTTGATCATGTTTCTGAGCATTTCGACCTCCTGTGTTGCTGAGTGGTGCTTTGTGAATCTGACGAGTCTTCCTGAGTATTCTCTTAGCGAGGCGCATGCCACACTGACAGGCGAACGAGATACACAAAAAACAGGCTGATTTCCGCTGGTTTATGTGTAGAGGAAGTTTGCGAAGGCGATAGGGCATTGCTTGAACTATCTTTTCGGATAGTCGTGACTATCTAGTCGGATAGAGCGGAAAAATTAATCCACCGATTACGCCGATTCTTTCCTCGATGCCTGAGTCGACTTCAGTGAATCGGCGTAATCGGTGGATAGTTTCTACCACTGTGATCCGACCTATTGCTCGAAACACACGCGGCGCGTAGACTTGTCACACCAAACCTGTCCTACTATTTCACCGATGCAGCCGCGACTTGCAGCAATTACGGGCAAACTCAAAGGCGGAATCTTCACCATTGATGAGGACGCCCTTGTAATCGGGCGTGAAACCGCAGCTAATCTTTGCATCGCTGACGCCTCGGTATCTCGACGTCATTCCCTCATTGAAAGAAAAGACGACCATTTTGTAATCACCGATCTCGAAAGTCTCAACGGAACTTTCGTTAATGACGTGCCCGTAAAGTCGCGGCCACTGGAACATGGTGATCGAGTTCGTATCGGCGACTCGCAGTTTCTTTTTCTGCTTCACGATGGAGAGGTTATCTCCAAATCGAGTCAAGTCCGGCTCTCTGACGCGAACGTATTAAGTTCATCAACCGTTCAGATTCGGTTTGATGATGCTCTTTATTTAATGGCGCGAGACCTTAGCGCTTTGATGAAAGTGAGTACGACGATCAACGCTATTAGAGGTGTTGAGACGCTGCAGCAACGATTATTAGAACTTCTCTTCGAGGTGGTTCCTGCCCAACACGGAGCAATTCT
>JBKPQV010000583.1:0-6943 GCA_046734235.1 Acidobacteriota bacterium | reverse complement strand
CCTAATCGCTACCTGGGGCGTGAGCGCTCTGGTTCGGTTAAATCCGGCGGCGCTTTATCGGACTGAACAGATCAACGTTGATCCTAGCGTCCTTCTATTCACCCTGTCAGTCACTCTGTTAACCGGGTTAATTTTTGGATTAGCCCCGGCCTGGCAAACTTCCCGATTGGACGTTCAGGAGGCGCTCAAGGAAAGTGCACTAAACACTTCGGGAAGTGCTCGCTCACGCAAACTTACAAGCTTGTTTGTGGTAGCTGAGCTGGCGTTATCCCTGGTGCTCCTGGTTGGAGCGGGTTTGCTGCTACGTAGCTTTCAGCAATTGATGTTAGTGCGGCCAGGCTTCCAGGTCGACAACGTTTTGACTCTCCGCCTGCGCCTTACAGATTCGAAGTACCCAGAGGCAACTAACTCAAAAGCGTTCTTGACTCGAGTAATGAAAGAGACGGGCGCGCTTCCCGGCGTTGAAAAAGTGGGCATCGCGACTGGCTTCCCGCTTGGACCAGCGGGCGACAACGATTACCAGGTTGAAGGTGAACCAGTTCCTGGCAGGCAAACGAATTCACCGGTCGCTGTTACCCATGCAGTGAGTGAAAGTTACCACGAGACACTCGGTATCAATTTGCTAGCTGGTCGTTATTTCACCGAACGCGACACTGCTGAGTCTCCTCCGGTAGTAATTGTTGACGACACTTTTGTTCGTCGTCATTTCGCAGGGTCGATAAACAACGCATTAGGAAAGAGGTTGCGCTTTGGCGGCGATGAACAACCATGGCGCGAAATCGTTGGTGTCGTTAATCACGTGCGACATGGTGGGTTGGAGGAAGAAGGCCGCCCCGGAATCGATCGTCCATGGACACAGATGAATCCAAAATGGATGGCCAGCACATATCGAGCGATGGACATGATCGTCCGGACCTCGACAGAGCCAGGATCATTTGTTCCAGCCATCAAGCGTGTTGTTCAGCACATTGATCCAGAGCAACCGTTGGCGAATGTGAACACAATGCGAACAAGAATGGACGAGTTGTTGTCCACACGACGCTTCACACTTTCGCTGCTTGGCATTTTTTCACTGATAGCTTTTTTACTTGGAGGCATCGGTCTCTACGGCGTAATGGCATATCACGTCAGTCAAAGAACTCGCGAAATTGGAATTCGCATGGCACTTGGAGCGCAACGCGCAAATGTTTCAAGGCTGGTAGTCAAACAAGGCATGAGCCTCGTAGTGCTGGCAGTGGCTCTTGGTCTGGTTGCGGCCTTTGGATTAACGCGACTCATGACGAGTTTACTTTTTGCAATCACCGCAACTGATCCGATTGCTTTTGTGGTTCCCCCGATCTTGTTGGCGGGAATTGCGCTGTTGGCGTGCCTTGTCCCGGCACGACGTGCAACGAAAGTAGATCCGTTGGTTGCTTTGAAATGTGAATAAGGAGGATTTCAGATTGAAGATTGCAGATTTCAGATTGATTCGCGAGTTAGAGGGATCACCGAGTGAGTAATAGGTCCTATACGTCGGATAGGTCCTATTAAATCTGCAATCTGAAATCTTCAATCTGAAATAGACATTATGGACTCCATTATCAAAGACATTCGTTACGGGTTACGCGGCTTGCTAAAGCGTCCGGGGTTTACTGCGGTTGCTTTGATTGCGCTTGCGTTGGGTATTGGCGCCAATACAGCAATCTTTAGTCTGGTAAACGCTGTCCTAGTGCAGCCTTTGCCATTCAAGGAACCTGATCGTTTGGTTTGGATGTGGGGCAACATCCGCCAGGGAGGAAACCGCGCGAGCGTTTCGCCGCTCGATTTTCTCGACTACCGGCAACAGAACACTGCCTTCGAACAGTTTGCTGCGTCGTACTCAATACCGTTAGCGGTCAACCTCACGGGTAATGGAGAACCTGAACGTCTCGTCTCTGCTGGGGTAACGGGAAACTATTTCGACGCTCTCGGAGTGCAACCTGCGATGGGGCGCTCCTTCGTTCTCGATAATGAAAAGCCAGGCAACGATCAAGTTACTGTTTTAAGTTACGCTCTCTGGCAGCGACGGTTTGGCGGTGATCCAAACATTGTTAATAAGACTGTGCTGCTCGACGGGAAGTCTTGCCTCGTCCTTGGCGTCATGCCTAAGAACTTCAATTTCCCGCAGGCAGCCGAGTTATGGATCCCGATGAGCTTTGAGCGTCCGGGAATGAAACAACGCAAAGCTCATTTCCTAAGACCGATTGGTCGGCTGAAACCAGGCATCACGATGGCCCAGGCGCAGGCCGACACTGATGCAATAGCTCGCAATCTCGAAAGCCTTTACCCCGATACAAATACTGGTTGGAATCTGCGTCTCGTAAGTCTTCGCGATCAACTCGTCGGGAATACGAGGCCGACTCTTTTCATCCTTCTTGGCGCGGTGGGGTTTGTGTTGCTTATTGCTTGCGCCAACGTCGCCAACCTTCTCCTGGTTAGGGCCGCCGCAAGACAGAAAGAGATTGCTCTGCGCACGGCACTTGGCGCGAGTCGAGTTCGCATCGCGCGGCAGATGATTACCGAAAGCGTGTTGCTCGCACTGATGGGTGGTGTGCTTGGTGTCTTCTTAGCAACCTGGGGAGTTGAACTATTGGTTGCCGTCAGCGGCGACAATCTTCCCTCGACAGCGAACGTAAAGATCGACGCAACAGTGCTTGGCTTTACGTTGGTAATTTCACTCGTCACTGGAGTGTTATTCGGTCTCGCTCCAGCACTGCGAACGATGAAACTCAGTTTGATTGATTCGCTCAAAGAGGGTGGACGCAATGTTGGCGAGGGCATGCAGCGAAATGTCATGCGCAGCCTACTCGTCGTCGTGGAAAGCGCAGTGGCTGTGATTCTCCTGGTCGGGGCTGGCTTGTTAGTCCGCAGCTTGATTCGCTTACAAAACATCAGTCCCGGTTTTGATTCTCAAGGGGTACTAACGATGAGAATCAACTTGCCTGAGGACAAGTATTCAACTCTCGAGAAAACGACAAACTTCTTTCAGCAACTTGAAACACGCGTAGGCGGGCTTCCTGGAGTGGAAAGCGTTGGGTTTATCAGCGAGTTACCGCTCAGTGGCCAACCGAATGACATGCCTTATACCGTTGAAGGCAGGCCTCCAGCATCTCCTGATCAGGGATTCGACGATGACTTTCGCCGGGTCAATACACAGTACTTCAAAGTCATGCGGATCCCATTGCTTCGCGGTCGGAATTTTACTGAACAGGAAGTGCAAAAGAGCACAAGGGTTTTGCTAATCAGCGATCTCCTTGCCAAACAGGTATTTCCTAATGAAGACCCGATAGGTCATCGATTGGTGATGGGAATGTCAAACGAACCCTTTGAGATCATCGGAGTCGTGGGCGATATCCGCCACCGAGGGCTGGAAAGTCAACCATTACCAGCGATGTACATGCCTACTTTCGATGGCAACTGGATGAATTTGGTGATTCGTGCTCAAGGTGATCCCGCAAATCTCGCGGCAGCAGTGCGCAGGGAAGTAAAGGCTATTGATCCGGATCAGCCGGTTGCAGCAGTTAAGACCATGGACGAGTGGGTCACGACCGCCACTTCTGGTCCACGTTATCGCACGTCATTGCTTGCGCTGTTTGCGCTAGTCGCACTGGTGCTCGCATCCACTGGCATTTATGGCGTGATGTCGTATTCCGTTTCGCAGCGTACGCATGAAATTGGAGTGCGAATGGCATTGGGTGCAGGTCGTCTGGATGTTCTCAAGATGATCGTTCGGCAAGGCATGACTCTGGTTGCCGTGGGACTTGCGTTGGGGATAGTCGGCGCAATCGCGCTCACTCGAGTGATGGCGAGTTTGCTTTTTGAGGTGACACCAAAAGATCCGCTGACGTTTACGGTTGTGACCGTGTTTCTGGCGTTAGTTGCTTTGCTTGCCTGTTACATCCCAGCAAGACGAGCAACGAAAGTCGATCCGTTGGTGGCGCTGAGGTATGAGTGAAAATATTTCAGATTTCAAATTGTAGATTTCAGATTTCTTCTGAAGCTTCAACAATTCGTTCAATCTGAAATCTGAAATCTTAAATCTGAAATAAGAACATGGACTCATTACTCAAAGACATTCGTTACGGACTCCACATGTTAGTCAAACAGCCGTGGTTCACTGTTGTGGCTGTGTTGACTCTGGCATTAGGCGTCGGCGCCAACAGCGCTATCTTCAGCATCGTCAATTCATTGCTGTTGAATCCGCTCCCATATCGTGATTCTGGTCAGTTGGCGATTATTTGGAGTCACTCGCCTGGAGCAAATGTCGATAAGGATTGGCCCTCGCCAGGGCAGTACCAGGCAATAAAAGCAAATTCCACCGTCTTTGAAGACATTGCCCTCGTTCATGGTCGCAGTTTGAATGTTGGCGGACTTAGCAATCCAACACGCGCTGGTGCAATAGACGCTTCGTCAAACTTTTTGCCTCTGCTCGGTGCGAAACCGTTAATGGGGCGTTTGTTTCTGCCCGAAGAAGACACTCCTGACCGACCCAAGACTGTAATTCTTAGTAATGCATTTTGGCGCCGTGAGTTCGGAGGAAACGAAAATGTTTTGGCGAACTCACTCATGCTCAACGGTGAGAAATACCAAATCGTTGGTGTCATGCCTGCCGGATTCTCAGTTGGCTATGAAGTCGTACCCACGGTGGCGTCCGTTCCAGAACCCGACCTGTTTATGCCTTTACCAATGAGTGCGGAAGATAGGCAGGAACAGGGAGACGAGAATTACAACCTTGTGGCGCGACTGAAACCGGGTGCCTCAATCACACAAGCACAAAGCGAGTTAGACGTAGCGACCAGACGGTTGGCAGAACAGTTTCCTGATTCCTATCCAGCCACTCGTCGCTTTAGCTTCAGCATCAAGCCGCTCCTCGAACAAGTTGTAGGTGACGTGCGGCGACCGCTTATCCTGTTGTTGGCTGCTGTTGGCTGCGTCCTATTAATTGCCTGCGCGAATGTAGCCAATCTTCTGTTGACACGAGCTACCGCACGCGAACGTGAGATAGCGATTCGCAGCGCACTTGGTGCTGCTCGCATTCGAATCATTCGTCAATTACTGACTGAGAGTGTGTTGCTTTCGATCGTTGGCGGCATTCTCGGTCTGCTACTCGCTTACTGGTTGTTGGATGTATTGCGTTGGCTTAGTCCAAACAACATCCCACGGCTTCCAGCCATTCGTATGGACGGTCGAGTCCTGGCTTTTACCTCGTTGATTTCCGTGCTGACCGGCGTTCTCTTCGGAATGGTCCCTGCGCTGCGAACCTCAAATCTAAAATTGAGTGAGTCTTTAAAAGAAGGTGCTCGGAACGTTGCCGGCGGTCGTCACGAGAAACTCCGTAAGCTGCTCGTTATCTCCGAGTTGGCACTCTCGTTGGTTTTGCTAATCAGTGCTGGTCTTTTGATTCGCAGCTTCATGAGTGTTGAGCGAGTGAATCCTGGATTCAATGCTCAGAACGTCATGGGAATGCGTCTCTCGGTAGCCGGCACGAGTTACAAAGGTGATCGACGGCAGATCTTTTACAGCGAGTTGTTGGAGCGCGTGCGCCGCCTACCAGGTGTTCAATCCGCAGCAATTGCAGACAACCTTCCGTTAAGCGGAGGTATTGGGTGGGGCAGCATCTCGATTGAGGGATATCAACCTTCCAATGGGCAGGACATGATTCAGTCTGATGCTCGCGTGGCGGGTGTGGGTTACTTCGAAACGATGCAGATCCCGCTACTCAACGGCCGCTTGTTCGACGAGCACGACACCGAGAAGTCTGCACAAGTAATTGTTATTGACGAAAAGATGGCGCGTAGCTACTGGCCTAACAGTAATCCCCTTGGTGGACGAATCAAATTTGGAGCACCCGAATCGAAAAACCCCTGGATGACAATCGTAGGCGTGGTTGGAAGTGTCAAACAATATGATCTGGAAAGCGAAGGCCGAGTGACGATGTACTTTCCAGCATCACAAGCACTCGGTTCCACGATGTATCTCGTTGCCCGCACCAGCACCGCACCTTCGAGTGTAGCTGCGACTGTTACCTCCGAAGTGCGATCCATGGATCCGAATGTTCCCATTTTTGATGTCAGGACAATGGACCAGCGACTGTCTGAGTCGTTGGCTCGTCGCCGCTTCGCAATGCTGGCGCTCGGCGTATTTGCGGGTTTGGCTTTATTACTAACGATCATCGGTATTTATGGCGTGATTTCTTATTCCGTCGCACAACGTACCAATGAGCTAGGCATTCGACTGGCGCTCGGAGCGAGTCAATTTGATGTGTTGCGTCTCGTTCTCTCCGCTGGATTGAAAATGGCGTTGGTGGGGATCGCGTCTGGAATCGTTATCTCGTTTGCGGTCACTCGATTCTTATCGAGTTTACTGTTTGGCGTGCGCCCGACGGATTTCTTTACGTTCGGTGCTCTATCGCTGTTGCTAATTGTGGTGAGTTTGCTTGCGTGCTATCTGCCGGCGCGACGAGCAACAAAAGTCGATCCATTGGTTGCGCTCAGGTACGAGTAGGGAGGTATTTCAGATTGTTGATTTCAGACTTCAGATTTAAGTGAAGCCTGAACCTTTTCAATCTGAAATCTTAAATCTGAAATCTGAAATAGACCTATGAACACTCTTTTACACGACTTACGCTATGCACTCCGAATGTTACGCAATCGGCCAGGATTCACGATCGTTGCCGTTATTACTTTAAGTCTTGGCATTGGTGCCAACACTGCGATCTTCAGTGTCGTGAACGCCGTCGTGCTAAACCCACTTCCGTTTCCCAAGCCGGAAGAGATTGTACTGGTGCGGGATGATTTACCAGGCCGGCAAATCGAAGACGTGGGAATGTCTGTTGATGAGTTGAAAGACTTCCAGGAGCGCTCGGGAGTTTTTGATCAAGTCTCGGCTGTCTGGCCGGTTGATGCAAATCTCACCGGTTCTGATC
>JBKPQV010000582.1:0-6192 GCA_046734235.1 Acidobacteriota bacterium | reverse complement strand
CAGGCACACTACCGTCTTCGCTTCGTCCTGCTCTTTTCTAGAAGCGCCGAATTTGTTGTCTATCTCTTAAGGCGGGAAATGTAGGGAGGATCTTTAAGCTAAGAAAAGAAAGTTTTGAAACTGAGGTGGAATTCTGAGATTTTACAAAATCCAAAAGTCTGGGTTGGGTAACGGGCACGCGGGGACGCGTGCGGTCCCAGGACCAGTGCACCTTTTGGTTCCAGGAGGGTTACTAAAGGCATGTCCGTGAACTAATTAATGCTCGATTCCGGCTACAGGACAAGGCGCTTCTTCGGAGATCACTGTCTTATTCCACTGAACAAAACGACGTCGCTGCTTCTTGTACCGCGCGAAAAAACCAACTGTTTACCGTCACGCGATACCTCAAACGAATGAATCAGATCGGAATTGAAGTTCGTTAGCTGTTTTGGCGCACCACCATCAACAGGTTGCATCCAGAAGTTGGTAACACGACGGCGCGTGATCCCATACAAGATCGCCTTTCCATCAGGAGTCCAACGCGGCGGCGTAGTCAACCCATCTAGCTCGGGAAAAGTTTTTATAGGCGAACCGCCATTCGCTGGAATGATCGAAATCCGGTACGAAGAATTTTGACCCTCAGTGTAAAGACAGAGGATCCGCGTCCCATCCGGTGAAAACACCGGGGATGTCGCCATTCCCTTGGTAAGTTGCCGGGTTTCACCTCCATCAATGCTTACTGTCGAGAGCGTGCTCATATTGTTCTGGGAGATGTAAACGATGGTCCGACCATCAGGAGCGAAACTCGGCGTGTGGCTAGTTTGGTTGGTTAGTTGTTTCGGATTAGAACCATCGATGTCGATCCTCCAAAGACACAAAGCACCAGAACGGTCGGAACTAAAAACCACATAACGCCCGTCAGGTGAAACGGCGGGGTAGGTGTTATTACCCGAATGCGCGGTCAACTGCTTCGACGTGCCTTCGCGCGGATCGTGTAGATATAGTTCAAAGTTGCCACCAGAGTTCAACGCATAGACCACTTTCCCATCTGGTGCCCAGGAAGGATAAAGAGCGAGATGTGTCCCTGATGTGATAGGTGAACTACTTCCAAGTTGGTTCATCGACGCGATCCAAAGGTTTCCCAGAGTCTCGGTTTGCACTGCTGCCAGGCTGTTCGAATCTGCCGTTAGGCTCATGTTCGAATAACTGTTCAAATCATTGGTAATTTTTTTAGAGTTACCAGATGGATAGGACATCTGCCATATTTTATTGCTTGTGAGCGGCCCGGTCGGCCCGAACTGGTCGGTTGCGCTAATCAGGATGCCTCGTCCATCTGAGAGCCACGCAATGTCATCGATCCTCTTGAATTTCTGTTTACTAAAGTGGGTTATTGCGCCGTTCTCGGGTGATACAACAGCTACCGTCATTGCCTGCTCAGGCGTGAACGTCCCAACGGTGGCGAGAATGTTTTTACTATCAGGTGACCATGATGGCGCACTGAAAGTGTAGACCAGAAACTCGTTTTCACGACGTGAAACAAGCTGGCGCTGCCCCGTTCCGTCTTTATTGGCAACCATTAGCCGATCTTCGTCATTTATCCAATAATAGTAGGCAATCTGTTTTCCATCCGGAGAGAAAGCGACCGGACCATAAATGCCTTTGAACAGTTTTTTCGCTGGGCCGCCGAGGACTGGAATCTGGTAGACGGTTCCGGTCCCGCCACCTCGTTCAACCATTGTGTAATAGACATAATTGCCGTCTGGCGAAATCGTCACTCCCGTGTACCCAGCGGCAGCGGGAGCTATTATCTGTGTGCTACTCGTGGGAACGGCAACTTGTTTGAGCCAAAGGCTTTGGTAAACGCCATCGCCTTCGACATACGCGAGCCATTTGCCGTCGGCAGACAGTGCAGCCTTGATTACGTTACCAGAACTAGTAAGCCGCGTGATCTGCGCAGATGCAAAAGAAACACCTGTCTTTTTCTGAAACGCAAACTTGTAGAAACCTACAACGCCCGCGATGAGTAAAGCGACAACGCCCAATACACTCGCGAAAACGTATTTGTGCGTTTTGATTCGTGAGACGAAGGAGCCGGCGCTGGACATCGGCGGTGCGATATCAACTTCCGTCGTTTCAGTTGTGACAGGTTTCGATCCGTTGCCGTTAGACTGCAAAACGGGAACGACAAAACGATAGCCGCGTTTCGGAACAGTTTCGATGAAGGTTGTTTCCCTGTCGCCCTCAGTCAGGATTTTGCGCAAGATCGAGATGTTTTTGGTGAGGTTTGTTTCTTCAACAAATGCTTCTTGCCAAACCCGTTTATACAGCTCCTCCTTGTCCACAACGTGGCCGCTGTTTTCGACAAGCACCAGCAGGGTGTCAAAAACCTTTGGAGTCAGAGGAACAATCTGCCCGTCACGCGAAAGCGAATATTCCGCCGCGTCTAAGCGAAAAGCACCAAATTCATAAATCCGCTTTTCTGACACGTCCATCGCTCAGATAACTCTCTGGTAAGAATTTTTCCGCAAAAATCCCATGGATCGGCAAGGACTCTGCCAGACGCCGATGGCTATTTTTGCGGCACAGGCAGAAAGGGTGCAGGTACGGCTTCCTGGGTAAGCCTTTTACTCGGGCGCATTATATGGCTTGTCGTTGATTTTGTAATGGGCGCGCCGTCCGCCAGGTCGATAAGCACACTCACGAATCAATTACTTAACAGGAGAAAATGAATCATGAAACGACGACTCACAATTTCAGCACTCACGGCTTTGACAATGATGATGGCGCTTATAAGTGGTGTCTTCGCAGGTCCCCCTCCCACGCAGACCGAAGGAGCAAAACAGATATCCGGGATCGGTTATTACGCCGCGGAGGGCCAGTGCACCGATCAAGAGGGTCAAGGAGCCAGCTATGTTCTTACCTTGACCGGGTCTCTCACAGGTTGTCACTACGTTTTCGTCGAAACATCCAAATGCTCACCGGGCGGCGCCTACTCCGAGTCAGGTACCGAGACTTTCGTCGGTACTTATGACGGCCAGGCTGGGACGTTCCAGACGAACTACTTATTCACGGCCAAGTATGTCGACTGCCCCAATCTCACCGGTGAAGTCGAGGGACGCTGCCAACATCCTTTTGTAAACGGCAGTGGAACAGGTGTTTTCCAAGGTATCAAGGAGGCACGGATCGACATGCGCGACGACATCCCTGCAGGCAACTTCCCTTATAGAGGGCACCTATTGTTCTAAGATTTTGACGCCTGGCTTCTGAGAAACTCTCTGTGCCTCTGCGTTCTTTGCGTCTCTGCGTTAAAAGGGTGTTCAAGATCGTGATGCTCAATTTAACGCTGAGACGCAAAGCACACAGAGGCGCAGAGACGTTCAAATGATGTCCGACGAACTTTAGTTTGTCGTGGCCACGAGGAGAAGTTCGTGCGGGTAGTTAGATCAAATTTGGCGTGCGTCGACAAACTAAAGTTCATCGGACATTACTGATCAATAAGTTATTTTTTCAGCAACGCGGGCCAATTCATGATCACAGTTGGTGGCGGCGCCTTCGATTCGCCAACCAACGTTCCGATCAAGAATCGCCGGCCGTCCAGCGAGACATCAAATTCATGAAAATTGGTGACCTGTGACAACATGCGACTTTTGAAAAGAGCCTTAGGCGCGCTGAATTCAAATTCGCTGCCATCAGTTTTCACTGATGACGCCATCACCGAACCATCAGCGGCTATGAAAAAGAGTTCGCTGCGGTCGTGACTCCACACAGGATACTTGCCGCCAGTAGTCGAGATAAGCTTTTTGTCTGAGCCTAATTTGCCGTCCGATGAAAATGATTGAACATAGATCTCGTGCCGCCCTGTATCATCTGATGAGTAGGCTAGCCAGCGTCCGTCAGGTGAAAATTGCGGTGTCTGCTCATCGAACGCCGAATTCGATAACTGATATTCTTTGCGATCGCCAAACATCGGAAAGACCCACATATCGAAACGCGTCTTTACGCCTCGCCTCTCGTAGATGATGAAGCGTCCATCGGGCGACCACGCGGCTGGGAAGTTTGCTCCTGAAAGCAAAAGCTCTTCGTCACCGATTCCATTTGCAGCCTTTAACGTCATGCCAGTGGCAGCGCTATACACGATGCGGCTGCCGTCGGGTGACCAAACCGGACTTTGAGCGAAGCTGGATGTGATCCGAAGGCCTGTTCCTTTTTCCAGATCAACGACCCAAAGGTTTTGGTCCCTTTTCACCACCAGGCGTTTCCCGTCCGGCGAGATGGAGGGGTCTTGCCCGATGCTAACTTTCATCGGCACGTCAATAACCCCGCTCTGCTTCCCCTCTCGATCGAACCAAACAGGCTGGTAATCCCGCTGCCATGCGCCCTGCCAAACCAAGATGCCATTTTCCGAAACGGAAAAACGCAAGGTGCCTGCCGCATTCTTTTCTCCTGTAATAATTGGTATTGGCTCACCGCTCAACACCAGTTTTTCAGCGTCGAAGGCCTGCGCAACCAGCGCGTCATTTCGAACAAAGACCAGCCATCCTGTCGATGCATAAACGAACGGCGTCGCTTCGGGTAATAGTTGATGAGGCTCTGGCGAATCCAACGAGCCTACCCAGGTCCCTTTGTTCGCGCGTCTGAACATAAAGTGGCGACCGTCGGGTAAAAAGTACGGGTATCGAATTTCGCCAACCGCATCGTTAAACTTGATCTCGACTGGCTGTGGCTCACCACCCTGGGCAGAAATCTTCACAAGGGTTGATCGGTAATCCGGAGCAAAGATGATAATGCCTTGCCTGTTCCAGGTTCCTCCAACCATGCGCGCTGCATCGCACAGCACCTGCGCATTGCCGCCACCCGCAATGTCGTAACGCTTGAGTTTGCCGTTTGAGCCGAATGCAATCGAACGGCTGTCGGGCGACCAGAAAGGCTCCAGCGCATTCTCGGAGCCGGGCAAAACCTTCGCGTCCGTCGAATCGAGATTGCGAACATAGAGCATCATTTTTCCGTCTGCGGCGGTTGCGGAAAACACGATCTTATTTCCATCCGGCGAGATCACAGCCGCGTCCGCCACTGCGTCATTGAACGCCAGGTCTGGAGGGACAGTGAAAGAAAGTCTTGTGGCGTAAGCAGTGGTTGAAGACCGTCCCAAGTACATCGAGCCCCAAGCCACTATCAAACCCACGGCAAGGAGCGCCGCGACGATCCAGGCCACACGCGCATCGCTGAAAAACTTTGCGGCGCCCGCTGATTTCGTTTGATTGGTTGGGGAGGCTTCGATGGTCGTTGTCTGACCGGAACTGATCGCGCTGCCTGAAAGACTTTCAATCGCAAAAGCCAGATCGCGCGCCGAGTGAAATCGCTCAGCAGGATTTTTTTCCAAACAATGACGCACTACACGTTCGAGTGCGGGTGAGACTGTTTTGTTTGTATCGGAGAGATCGGGCGGATCTTCGCGCAGGATTGCGCTCATTGTTTCAGCCATCGATTCACCACGAAACGCGCGCTTCCCGGAAAGCATTTCGTAGAGAATCGCCCCGAAGGAAAAGATGTCTGATCGATGGTCGACTTGTTTTCCTTTCAACTGCTCCGGTGACATGTAACCCATCGTGCCCATCACTGTGCCGGGGTCTGTATTGACGGGGCGATTGGGAGACGGGGAGACGGGGCGAGCGATAGTTGGGTCTTCTTCACCAAGTCCCCCCGTCGCCCCATCTCCCCGTCGCGGCAACAGTTTCGCGAGACCGAAATCGAGAATCTTTACGCGACCATCATCAGTGATAAAAATGTTGTCAGGTTTGATATCGCGATGAACGATTCCTTTCTCATGCGCCGCGGCAAGACCTTTTGCGATCTGAAGTGCATAATCGGTCGCCTTGCGTTGTGGCAGCGCTCCTGATGCCAATCGATCTCGCAACGTTTCACCTTGCAATAACTCCGAGACGATGTAAGGCGCGCCGTTGTGCAAGCCGATGTGATGGATGACGAGGATGTTTGGATGATTGAGTGCGCCAGCGGCTTGTGCTTCCTGCTCGAAGCGATTCAGTCGATCAGCATTCTCGGAGAGTGAAGCTGGAAGTACTTTGATTGCCACATCGCGCCCGAGCTTTGCATCGCGCGCGCGATACACTTCGCCCATGCCGCCTTCGCCGATCTTCGAGACGATTGTGTACTGAGCGATAGTTGAGTTGGGGGAAATCGTTTCGCTCACTGTCT
>JBKPQV010000581.1:0-5224 GCA_046734235.1 Acidobacteriota bacterium | reverse complement strand
AGACGCATCTGTCGCCAACTTCTTCGCTTGAAAGTTTCCGGCAAATGTTCGAACGATAGATCGTGTATTGTGTTTACTACCGGGCACGGGGCGAATGGCGGCGCCGTATACTGAACGTGCAGGATATCAACTGGCCGGCGTCGCAACTCAAGAGTCAACGTGAACGGAATGCGGACGACCGGGGTGTGCGGCAACGTGCGACGCAGACGAACGTTGGGCCAGCGGTTGGCGAACCGATCAACGGCTTCTCTTTTAGTGACATAGAGCGTGTAGTGATTTACGCGATCGATTTCGGCAAGGGCCTCGATCAGATTTGTCGCGTACGTCTCGTTACCACCAAGCCCGGTCCCGACAGAATGTGCATCGATTGCAATGTGCAATTGTGCTCGAACTCCTAAGAAGAACTATGGACAGTTTTTATCATGAACCCGGTCAAAGCGACGAAACATAGCGCACAATGAAAATTGGAATCGATGGCCTCCCCCTAGGCGTGACGAAGACTGGAGTCGGCCATTACACAGCTGAGATTGCTTATGGCGTCGCTGCGCAAAATCCTGGCGACGACTTTCAACTTCTTTCGCATCTTCCCTTTCCATTAAACATCGAATCAACGGCTCCCGGAAATCTTAGCCTAATTCACGCGCCCACCAACGCCCTGACGAGACATTGGTGGACCATCGGACTTCGACAATATATCCATCGCAATGGCATCGAACTCTTTCACGGGACAAACTATGACATACCGGTCTGGGGTGGCATCCCTACAGTTCTGACCATACACGATCTTTCGTTGTTACTGTTTCCCGAAACTCATGAAGTGCGCAGAGTGAGACGAGCGCGTCGACGATTGCCATTGATGGCTCGCCGTGCAACGCGGATTATTGTGCCTACTGAAAGTGTTAGAGGCGAGGTTTCCGAACATCTTTCGGTAAAGCCGGAAAAGGTTGTAGCAATTCCCGAAGCACCGAGACGATGCTTCAAACCAATTGGGCGAGCGGAGACAATCAACACACTTAGTCGACTTGGTATTGAGGAGTCTTTCATTCTGTACGTCGGCGCTATTGAACCACGCAAAAATCTACTTACGCTGATGAAGGCATTCGAAGAGATATACAAGACATCAAGTCTACGTCCCCAACTGGTCATTGCTGGACCAAACGGCTGGCTTTCGGAGGAACTTTTCCAATATGTCGAGCAATCGACAATAAAGGAGAGAATCCTATTTGCGGGTTATCTCCACGATGAGGATCTGAGAGCGCTTTACAATGCTTGTGCGGTGATGAGTTTTCCTGCTTTGTACGAAGGGGCAGGACTGCCGCCACTCGAAGCGATGGCTTGTGGAGCACCGGTCATTACGAGCGATGCGCGGGCAGTCGTGGAAATGGTCGCTGATGGAGCGATCACTGTGCCTGCGAAGGATCACTTGGAGCTTGCGAAGCAGATCGTGAATGTGATGACAAACGCTGACCTACGAAAGAATTTGACTGAACGGGGATTGCGACGGAGTGCTCAATTCTCATGGGAGCGGGCTGCAGCGGCGACGTATGAAACGTATACCGACGCGCTTAAACGCTAATCTGGTTGCTCTGTATCTTTGTGCCTCCGTGCCTCTGTGTAAGTCCAGGTCGTTGAGTTCGAGATACCCACCTTAACACAGAGGCACAAAGGCACAGAGACACGGAGAATTACAAATTATTGACTGTACGTTTAAACTATCGCAATCGATGAGTTTAGAACTGAAATCCTCTTTACTTGCTGCAAGGAACGCGATTGCTCTGGTCGTGTTGGTCACGAGCTATAACGTGGCCCTTAGTCAGACAAAGTCGACTAGTTCAATGGTTGAGGTAGTTAAGGTCTACGCAGAAAATGAGCGATATTTTCTTGTCTCCACCCCCTTCGATAATGAATTCCCCACGATGCGTGGAGTCACATCAGTTTTTGAAACTGGCAACACCACGCCACTCTACACCTTTGAAAGAGGCTTTGATTCAGTTAGCTCCGATTCAAATAATTTAGTGCTCAGCAACGATGGTCAAACTATCTTCTACCTCTTAGATTTTGATGCTGATGAGCAGACCGAAGGTCTTAAGAGTGTAACGATCTACCGCAATGGTCAAATCTACAGAAGCTATACCGCCCCAGAAGTAACCGGCTGCAATGAACAGTTGGATGAGGAGTGCAACCTGGTTTACCGCAATGACGACGAAGTCGTGGATAAGGAAAAGAGCAATTGGGGAACGGTTCAATATAAGAAGGTCTTTAAAGAGAATGTTAGTGAGCAGGAAAAGTTTCTCAATGACTATGCAGTCTTTCGGGCAGACGATGTTGTTTTTGTGACCGATTCAAAGAAGAACCTGCATGCGTTTGATCTAAAGACTGGAGAAATGAATAAGCCTCAACCATTTGAAGAGATGTTTGAACGCTTAAAAAATATACGCAGACAGGTTCGCACAGAGCTTACTCGGTATCAGGCACCAACGCTGCTCGAGTTTCCAAAGCTCGTTGACGGCCGTAAAACTGAGATCGCTTTTGCAAAAGCTCTTGGGCTGAAGCCTGCTAGCATCTTTACGAATTCAGATGACCAGTTCAAGGTCTACACTCTTGTCGTTACCTATTACCTGCAGCGCGACGGCTCCCTCGAGATCGAAAAACTTGATGTCGGTGAAGGGTTGCCGGCGGCAAAGATTGAAGAGTTTCTGAGGACGCAACGTTTTGATGTTTCCTTTATTCCCAAAGCCTTTGATAAATGGTACGCGGAAGACTATCTATATTTCAGAAAAGCGAATGACCAGGTTGCCCGTCTGGAGAAGAAAAAGGAGCTGAAAGGACAACAGGTCGAGTATGAGTATCGGCTAACACAAGAATACCTAAATAAAATCTACATACCGGCGAACCTTGGCGACTGCTTTTCTGAGCTCGATAAACTTCTTCCTGAGTCTGACAAAAATAAGATTCGTTCTTTGCCGAACAGAGATGACACTGTCGCTTACCACATGGGCCTGGGTATGTGGATGAGAAACAACTGGGGCCTTTGGGCTGGTTCGCGATTGCAAAAATACATGATGGACCATGGAGTCGGACATCCAGATGATATGTCGGGAGTAATTCTCGATTATTACTACGACTGGCTGAACGGCAAGCTTGATACCTGGAAAGAGTGGGAGAAAAAGGCGTCGAAAAAACCTTAACATAAGAGCAAATCTCAGTTCTCGTTGTTTCAAAAATGAGCACCGTCTACCTCGAGTTCGAAGACCCAAAAACAGGGTTACAGCATATCCCCATCAACAAAGATGCTACTCGGCTTGGTCGCGAACCAGGGCTGGATGTAGTCATCGCTTCCACTGCTGCCAATGTGTCGCGTCGTCATGCGGAGATACGCCGTCAGGATAATGCTTTTATCGTAGTAGACCTCGGCAGTTTCAATGGGACTTTCTTAAATGGACGGCGAATTGTGGGCGGCGAACATCTCCATGATGGCGATGTAATCCAACTTGGACCAGGTGGGCCGAACTTGCGGTTTAGAGCACCGGCCGTTCCTGATGCTGTTCGCACCGCCCAGATTCCTCAATCGGTTGGCTTGCCAAGTGGCCGGCTCTCGAAGCCTAAAAATCAAACAATCTTTGCCAGTAAAGATACGGGTGGCCTGCAAGCCACGGTGCGTGGAGCACAAGGCAACACAAACGAGCCGCGAGTTTTTCTCCAGCGAGCTCTCGATAAACCGCAACTGACAATCGGCCGGGCTGACGAGTGCGACATTCGCCTGGATGGATTGTTGATCTCAAATAATCATGCACGCATCTCACAATCGTCGGCCGGATTAACGATCGAAGATCTCAATTCAACAAATGGGACCTACATTAACGGACAAAGAATTACTGGTAAGCGACAACTTGCCTACGAAGACATTATCCAGATTGGACCATTCCTGATACGTGTTAATCCTGAGCGCGGCGTAACGATATTTGATACTCGCTCAAAAACCAGGCTCGATGTACTCAAAATAACAAAGGAGGTAAACAATCGTTCGGGCGGAGGCAAGATCCGTTTGCTGGACGAAGTCGACCTAAGCATTCAACCAAATGAATTTGTCGGCCTCCTTGGTCCATCTGGTGCCGGCAAGTCGACATTGATGGATTCGTTGAACGGCATGCGACCGGCCTCAAGCGGGAGCGTCCTGGTTAATAACCTCGATCTCTATCAGCATCTCGAATCACTAAAGCAGTCGATCGGTTACGTACCACAGGACGACATTATTCATCGCGAGTTAACGGTCTATCGCACTCTCTATTATGTTGCGCGACTCAGACTCTCACGCGACATTTCTCGTCAGGAGATCGATCAGGTTGTCGGCGAAGTGATGGATATCACGGGATTATCCGAGCGTCGTGATGTTCCAATTTCGCAACTATCAGGTGGCCAACGTAAACGGGTCTCAATCGCCGTTGAACTAATCACGAAACCCTCAGTCATCTTCCTTGACGAACCAACCTCAGGTCTCGATCCTGCGACAGAAGAAAAAGTGATGAAACTGTTCCGTCAGATAGCGGAATCAGGCAGAACCGTGATTCTGACAACTCACGCGATGGAGAACGTGAAGTTGTTTGACAAACTCGTGGTCTTGATGCGCGGCAAGCTGGTGTTCTACGGCAAACCTCAGGAAGCGCTGAGTCATTGCGGGGCCGAAAGCTTCAAAGACCTGTACGACAAACTCGAAGCGCCTATCTTTGAAAAGCTACGTGCCAACGGCCGGGCAAATAAGGATCAGATAGCAGAAGAAGTGGCTGAAGAGTGGAAGCGACGCTTCTTGCAGACTGACCAGTATCGAATGAACATCGAGATCCCTCTCCGGTCAGTTTCAGCCACCGCGCACGTGACAGAACCCACGAAGCGCCGTGGAACTTTTGGTGAGTGGTTGCGACAGTGGGCTACGCTTTCCCGCCGGTACCTCGAAGTCCTGGCAGCCGACAAATTTAACCTTCTAATTCTTTTTGGCCAGGCGCCGATTATCGCGTTGCTAACGTATCTCGTCGTTGGCGCAAAAATGCCGCGCGACTTTATTTACTTCGTACTTGCCTTGGTCTCACTTTGGTTTGGCACTTCAGTGGCTGCCAGGGAAATCATTCGCGAAAGTGCGGTCTATAAACGAGAACGCATGGTGAATCTGCGTTTACTCACGTACGTGGGTTCTAAGATTTTTATCCTCATGTTGATCGTCGGCCTGCAG
>JBKPQV010000580.1:0-6776 GCA_046734235.1 Acidobacteriota bacterium | reverse complement strand
CGAATTAATCTTCGTCGGGCAGACTGGCCTTGGTCCCGAAGCACCCGAGCGATTCGAAGCTTCAACACGATTCAGAGTTGGAGAGCGTCATAAAGTTGGAATTACTGGTGGCGGATTAAAGCTTGCTTCGCCAGTCTGGGTTAATCGACTAGGCGATCAGGCCGATGTGATGGGCCAAGTGTCGATGCGAGCTGTCGATGAATGGATCGTTCGCGACGGAATCGTGATTGTAATGGGCGTGGATTACTCACGTTTTATCGGCGGTGGTGGTGCTCATGCTGTGACACCACGCTTTGGTGTGCAGTTTGATGCTAACGCTCGTACGCGCGTGAAAGCGGCATTTGCTTCTGGTGGTGACGAAGATGGAATTCAGAGCGTTGCTTCTTTCGAAGACGATCAGATCGTTTTCCGCCAACAACCGATTCGTCCAGTTGCTTATATTGATGGCGAAGCAATTCTGGAACGGAGTCATCGACTTGAATTCGGAGTTGAAAGAGTTCTCGACAACAATTCAAATGTTGAAGCAACTGCATTCTTCGATACAACGACCGGCCGTGGTGTAGGTTTGCTTAGCACGCCGTCAACGGCGTTTTCAGGAAACAGCGGCGAGGCGTTTATGCGTGTTGCGAACCAGCAAGGTTCTGCCCGCGGGGTTCGCCTGGTTTATACGCGACGTTTGAATCGCGTGTGGACGGCCTCAGCAGGTTATGCCTTTGGACGTGGTCAGCGATTGCCAGAAAACGGATTCGCAGATCCGAGCGAAATGTTTGAGAATGACCTGTTTCAAACTGGAGCGCTCCAGCTAGCCGCAGGGTTCCAAACCGGCACGCAAGTACGCACCGTTTTGCGCTTCTCGCCACAGGCCACTGTGTTTGCGATTGATCCATTTGCCGGACGGCTTGGCGTATACGATCCGTCTTTGAGCATCCAGGTAACCCAACTTCTTCCTACGTTTGGTCTTCCAGTTCGAGCTGAAGCAATTCTCGATGCGCGGAATATTCTTGATGTGCAAACTAGTTCAGACAACGGAGAAGTCATAACGATAGTTGGTAATAATCGACGGTCTGTTCGTGGCGGAATCTCAGTTAGGTTTTGAGGCCGGCGTGAATGAAAGCGGTCCGCAGAAACCTGCTTCTGAATCCGTTCTGCTCTTTCATTCACACCTTAAGTAGAGCCCGTCCAAATTCTCGGAAACGTCCGAAAAGTCGGATTGGCGTCTCACGCTTTTCCTGCTCCACGTATTTGAAGTTTCTTTTTCCTCGAAGCTTTTGGCCGATCCGCTCATTGGAGATCGCCTGGAAAACTAAGAACGCTACAGGAACATACCTTGCCTAAAGTGAATAGATCGGCCATTTGAGTACTGGCTGAGTGGAATTGAGGGACTGTGAAAGGTTCAGTGCTAACAACCAAAACCTGGCTTCTGCTAATCGGGGCAGCGCTCCTGATCAGTGCCGGTATCCTCAATTTCCGACAGCGGGCTCGGCACCAAACGCCTGCGTGGGACGGCGTTACCTGGGTCGACAGTAAAGACGGCGTAGTCGCAAAAACGATAGAGAAAAACTCTTCCGGCGATCGCGCTTGGCTATTGCCGGGTGACCGCCTGATCGCCATCAGTCTAGATCCCGGCGCTAAAGGTGAACCGATCACAAATGCCCGCTCAGTTCAGATGTACCTGGATGAGGCGCACGTTGGCGGACAGCTCCACTATCTGATGGAGCGCCCGTCGTATCCAGAAGAAACCCGTTACTATTTTGCGGACCTGGATAACCTTGGTGCAATCCATCGTTGGACGCCACGAGTTCTTTATGTGAACCTCCTGGGACTCGTCTATTTGTTTGTCGGCTTCTTTGTTTTATTCAAACAGGGTGGACGCGCTCCCTACGTTTTACACTTTGCGACTCTCTGCGTCGCGGCGTTTGTTTTTCATTTCTACACTCCAACGGGAGCCTACAGGGATCTTGATTTAGCCGTTGCCTTCTTGCGCAATGCCGCTTTCATTTTGTTCCCGCCATTATTCCTACACTTCTGCGCGCTTTATCCACGACGACAACAGTTCTTCCCGAATCGCCGTTGGCGTGCGGCAGCTTTGTATATTCCCGCGCTGCTTTTAGTCGCGCTATCTGTTCCCCTGTTCCTGCGTGATCAACTCGCCCTGGTTCTTCCAGGTCTACACAGAATTCCGGTTACAGAATCGTTGTTGACCTTTTTCTACGCTGCTTCGATGGTCCATTTCGTCGTTGCTGTGTGTGCCAGCGCAGTTCTCCTGGTGCGCACTTACCTCACATCCAGGGCCACTATCGTCAGGCAACAAGTGAAATGGGTTGTTTGGGGCACCGTTCTGGCAGTGGCTCCATTCACGCTGCTCTATGCAGTGGTTTACTTGTTTGGCGCTCCTACTGATCGCTGGTTAACCGATGTCGCACTGCTACCGCTAGCGTTGATTCCTTTCGCGTTTGGGTATTCAGTGCTTCGCTATCGCTTGATGGACGTTGAGTTGGTAGTGCGTCGAGTGTTTGTATACGCGCTCACAACACTCGGAATCGCGCTGCTCATCGGCGTAGTCGTTTACACCGGAGGTTTGTATGCCTTTGGATCGGATCAATCCTTTAGCTCTGGCGAAATAACACTCCGTGTTGTTCTTGCTGTCTTGGCCATGGCCGCGATTGTGATGGTGGCGGCGCCAGTCAAAAACTTTTTGCAGGTACGAGTCGACCGATTGTTCTACGGAGAACGTTACGATCTGCGCAATAGCTTACTCGATTTTGGTCGCACTCTTTCCGCCACTACCGCGCTCGATCCTTTGCTCGACTCATTGGTTAGACGTCTTCAGGAAGTAATGAATGTCGGCCGGATCGCAATCTTCGTTGAAGACAAGTACGCTTCGTCAGGCTATTCAGTCGCGCGATCCGTAGGCCTCGATAACGAAGTGATCGTGCCACCCGACTTTCGAGAAATGATCCGGGTGCGCTCCGCTGAAGCTGGCATAGTTCGCGTTGATGATCTCGACTTAACAACCGATTCTGCGGGGACTGTAAAGCGAACGCTTCATTATTTTGTTCCTTGCGTTATTCGTGGCCGCATGGTTGCTGTCATAGGACTTGGACGATCAGTTGATGGGGCATTGCTTTCGTCGGAAGACGTTGAAATTTTGCGGACGGTTTCCGGCTATGTTGCAGTAGCTATCGAAAATAGCCTGCTCTACCAGGATCAAACGGAGCGCGCTAGCGAACTGAAACTCCTCAAAGAGTTCAACGAGTCGATCATTGAATCCATCAATGTCGGACTGTTAGCAGTTGATCTTGACGGCCGCGTAACCAGATTAAACTCCGCCCTCGAACACATACTCGACCTGCGTCGCGATGCGGCGATTGGGAAGCACGTTGAAGACCTGTTTTCTGAGGATTTCGCTGAAACGTTGACGCAAGTACTCGGAAAAGGCGGTTGGCGACTGCAGGAGATCCGGAACATCTACAAGCTTCATACGGCAACGCGAGGTAACCGTTCTTTGGTTCTCAATATCGCGCTTGCGCCGCTGCAGGATGCACAAGGACAGACGGGTGCACTCGTTGTCCTCGAGGATGTAACTACGCGCATCAGCCTTGAGGAGCAACTTCAGCAACGTGAGAAACTCTCCTCTATCGGCTTATTGGCCGCTGGAGTTGCGCATGAGGTAAACACGCCGCTAACTGGTGTTTCGTCGTATACACAGATGTTGCTGGGAATGCTGGCTGAAAACGATCCGAAGCATGCGCTTTTACAAAAGGTTCGCACCCAGGCCGAGCGCGCTACCAACATCGTCAACAACTTGCTCAACTTCTCACGCACCGGAAGTGCTACTGAATTTGGTGAACTGGATATCTCGCGAGTGTTAGACGACACGCTCCAACTTCTCGAACCCCAGTTGCGTCGTAACCAGGTCCAAATCGTTCGCTCTTATGATAGTGAAGCACCCTTGGTATTTGGGAATGCAGGCAAACTTCAGCAGGTATTCACTAATCTAATCCTGAACGCGCGCGATGCGATTCTCGATGGAGGGAAAATTACTCTCAAAACGAGTATGGCTGAGGACGGCGGGCTCGCCGTTGAGATATCTGATACAGGTATCGGAATCGCTCCGGAGAATGTCGCGAAGATTTACGATCCTTTCTATACAACTAAAGGCGTGGGCCAGGGTACAGGTTTAGGATTGGCAGTAACCTATGGGATCGTCCAGGAGCACACAGGACGGATCAGTGTGGAAAGTACACCGGGCCGTGGAACAAGTTTTCACATCATACTGCCGAGTGCTCGAGCGCGAGCAAGATTGCAGGCAGTTGGCGACTAATCGTTACACACAACTATCACGAGCCGTTGGTCGATAGGGTCTGGTCGCTACCAGGCCTTTTGTTTTACTGATTTGAAATCGCTAAACTAATCTGTTCTTTGTGATTGGTACTTTGTGCTTTGTGCTTTGTACTTTGTCCTTTGTGCTGTGTACTCCGAGTCAGAGGTGCCACCACAAGGAACAAAGAACAAAGAACAAAGCACAAAGTGCGTATCCCAAACTCCCTTGACCGTTTAGATGAAGACCGAAAAGCGTAATTCGAAAAAAGGCTCCGTCCTGGTTGTCGACGATGAAGAGATCATGCGGGAAGTGTTAGAGACACTTCTGTCGACAGAAGGTTATCGCGTCGACTTGGCGAAAACCGGAGAAGAGGGCTTGGAAGCGTATGGCAGGCGCGCTTTCGACGTGGTCTTGCTCGACGTTTCGATGCCGGGTATAGGCGGGCTGCGAGCGCTGGAAGAGTTTTTGAAGATGGATCCAGAGGCAGTGATTGTGATGATCACTGCTTACGCGACTTTTGACACCGCGATCGCAGCCTGGGAACGCGGGGCTTTTGGCTGCATTCGTAAGCCGTTTCAAAACGAACAAATCACTGCCACCATTGCTGCAGGAATCAAACGCCGGCGCAAGGAAGAGGAACGTCGTACGCTGCGGCGAGCGATGAGTAAAGCAGTTGATCGCGGCGAAATAATTGGTCGATCAGACATAATGCAGGAAGTATTTCGTTTGGTTGAGCAAGTCGCGCCGGCTCGCTCTACTGTTTTGATAACTGGTGAGAGCGGAACTGGAAAAGAACTGATTGCGAAAGCAATTCATGAGGCAAGTACTCGAGCCGGACGTCCATTCGTCACGGTCAATAGTTCAAACATTCCGTCAGAACTCCTTGAGTCAGAATTGTTTGGTCACACTCGAGGTGCCTTTACTGGAGCAATTGCGGCCAAGAAGGGACTGTTTGAAGTTGCAGATGGCGGTTCAATCTTCCTTGACGAAATTGGAGACATACCTCCCGAGACGCAAGTGCGCCTGTTGCGTGTGATTCAAGAACGCGAATTCACCCCCTTAGGTGACACGGCACCACGACGAGTTGACGTGCGCATCGTTGCCGCAACCAATATCGATCTAAAAGAAGCGGTGCGTCAGGGATCGTTCCGAGAAGATCTTTACTATCGTCTTGCAGTGGTTCCGATTGAATTGCCTCCGTTGCGAGATCGCCTCGAAGACATTCTCCCGCTCGCGGGCCATTTTATTCAGAAGTATAACGAAGAGAACGGACGCACAGTGTCTGAGCAACTGGCTCCCGACGTGCTCGCCTTGTTGGAAGGTTATTCTTGGCCGGGTAATGTGCGGGAACTTGAAAACACAATTGAGCGCGCCGTTGTCATTGCGCCGGGGAATGAAATTACGAAGGAATGTTTGCGCCCGGAGATCAGTGATCCAAAATCGGTTGTCTCAAGTTCTCACGATGGCGCGAGCAGTGCGGCTGTTGGTGAAATCGGCCGCGGAATCAATTTCTATGAAGAGGTAAGGCGTTTCGAGATTGATCTGATCAGGCGCGCCCTGGAACAAACCGGTGGTCACCAATCACGCGCAGCCAGGCTTCTCGGAATGAATGCGACGACCCTTAACTCCAAGATTAAGACCTACAATATAAATCTAAGGCCCTAACAGAGAAATATAGGTCAAATAGGTGCTATGGGTCCTTTAATCATCGCTTTCCACTGAGCACTAAGCCACATGATCAGACGCGATCTCGATGGTTGTCCGATTACCGCAGCGTTACAAATGCTGGGTGATAAATGGACATTGCTGGTTGTGAGAGAACTGGTCAACGGTCCGAAACGGACAATGGAGTTGCTAAGCGATCTTTATCCGATTAGCAGTCGGACACTCCTCGGACGCGTTCGTGATATGGAGCAAGACGAGTTAATTGCGCGCTCAACTTATGGGAGTAATTCGCGCCACATTCAGTATGAGTTAACTGAAAAGGGGCGGTTGTTGTTGCCACTTCTGGAATCGCTAAGACAGTTAGGTCTGGCGTTGGAGTGTAACGATTGTGAAGATCGAATGGAGCGTTTAGGAGCTTACTGCCAACCATGTCCGCGAAATGAATACGAAGCCTCGAGATCGCCCGCCCGCAGACCAACTCCCTCCCGTCGCGAACAAGACGATTCAATAGTGCTGCTCTAGCTCATTTCAGATTGTAGATTGCAGATTTCAAATTGCTGTAAGGTCCGAGACACCATCGGCTTCAGCCGCATGGAGTTTCAACTTCTTCCCTACCTCTGCGACAACCAACGCCCGGCGCGCAGCTGCGCCGCGCGAGAGGATTTAGGAGAGCTAGTTACTAGCGAAGAAATTGAAACTCCATGCGGCTAAAGCCGATGGTGTCTCGGACCTTACAGCAATTTGAAATCTGCAATCTGAAATAAACTAACCTTTATTAGGTACCAGA
>JBKPQV010000579.1:0-6312 GCA_046734235.1 Acidobacteriota bacterium | reverse complement strand
ATAGAAATCTCAATCAGCAATCAGCAATCAGCAATCAGCAATCAGCAATCTGAAATCTGAAATCTGAAATCTGAAATAAAACTAACCCTTATTCGGAACCAGATGTCCATCCGCAGTAATGATCGCTTTATGATCCGGAGTGATGTGTTCACCATCAACCGTGACCTCCTCACCATCTGGCATTGCCACAGGTAAGTGATCAAGAAAACGTTCCGCATCAATCGCTGACATGCAGCCCGTGCCTGCGGCTGTTATAGCCTGCCGGTAAACCGAATCCTGAACGTCGCCACACGCAAACACGCCCGGAATATTAGTAGCTGTCGAATGGCCCGACGTCTTCAGATAGCCAATTTCATCCATATCCAATTGGCCTTTGAATAACTCGGTATTGGGTTTATGTCCTATGGCGACAAATACGCCCGCACAAGGAAACGACTTTTCTTCTCCTGTTTGCAGGTTGCGGAGACGAACGTGGGTAACACCGTCTTCGGGTGTGCCTAAGATCTCCTGCACGCTGGAGTTCCAAATGAACTCAATTTTTTCATTATTAAAAGCTTTGTCCTGCATGATCTTCGACGCGCGCAACCGATCGCGTCGATGCACTACATAAACTTTAGCCGCATACCGTGTTAGAAACGTTGCTTCCTCCATTGCAGTGTCGCCGCCGCCAACTACTACGAGTGCCTTGTTCCTGAAGGCCGGAAGCGGGCCGTCGCAGGTAGCACAAGCTGAAACGCCATTGCCCCCGAAACCGTTAGGAACTTTCGCTTCCCCCGGTATGCCGAGCCACTTGGCTGAAGCGCCCGATGCGATAATCAAGGTCTGAGTTTCAATGGTGGGACCGTTTGTATAGAGTGTGAATGGACGTTCACTTAAGTCAACTTCGGTGATCCATGTTTCCAGAAAATCGGTGCCGAATCGTTCAGCCTGCTTGCGAAACTCTTCCATCAACTCGGGACCCTGGATCCCTTTGGCGAAGCCGGGATAGTTTTCCACGTCCGTGGTAATCATCAACTGCCCGCCGGGCGCCGTCTGCTTTTCGTGATCGGCAGGCGCATCTATAAGCAATGGTTTTAGGTTAGCTCGAGCTGAGTAAATTGCAGCGGTCAAACCCGCCGGGCCCGACCCGATAATCACCACGTCTTTCTTGATTGTTTCGTTCGCCATAAGTTTGCGGTCTCTTCTCCTGGGACGAGTTCGCTGAACGTTAAGTATTGATAACTAAATAATTGGGTTCTATAGCAAGACAGTATAGCCTTTCGGTTGAGCGTATAGTATAACTACGGATATTTACGGTAGTCGAACCGGGTCTTTGGCCTTCTAACGTGACCGAAGTCGCGGTTCTTTGAGAAATGAGTACCCGAGTAAGCGGTTCGCAAACGATTGAAACCATCGCCGTGATTGGCGCAGGCACGATGGGTCATGGTATCGCCCAGGTCGCCGGCGCGTCAGGATTTCGAGTCATCCTCAATGACGTTGATCGCGAGTCTCTTTCACGCGGGATACGGACTATTGAAAAAAATCTTGCCAAGGGCATTCAACTTGGTAAGTTAACCGAAGCAGATTCCGAACGCACTCTGCAACAGATCCACGGCACTACGGATCTGGAACAGTGTGGCACTGCCCAACTCATAATAGAGGCCGCACCAGAGAAGCTGGATCTAAAGCGAGAGCTACTTCGTAAGCTCGAGGTCGCATCTGACCGCCCCTTCATTTTTGCGAGCAATACGTCGTCGTTATCCATTACTGAGATCGCTCGCGAATCGCAGCGTCCGGAAAACGTTATCGGGATGCACTTTTTCAATCCTGTCCACATCATGCGTTTAGTGGAAGTTGTGGTTGGAAAAGAAACGGCGGCAACTACCGTCGAGACGGTTTGCGATGTCGGTCAACGGCTGCGCAAGGAACCGATTGTAGTTAAGGATGTACCTGGCTTTGCTTCCAGTCGATTAGGAGTGGCGCTTGGTTTGGAAGCAATGCGAATGTTAGAACAAGGGGTCGCAAGCGCTAAGGATATTGATACTGCGATGGAGCTTGGTTACAACCACCCGATGGGTCCGCTGAAATTGACGGATCTGGTGGGACTTGATATCCGGCTCAGTATTGCAGAATATCTTTATCGCGAGTTGGGAACCGACACGTTTCGACCCCCTGAGATTTTGCGCCGTATGGTTAATGAAGGCAAACTAGGGAAGAAAACTGGAACGGGGTTTTACGATTGGAAAGGTGACAAGGTGGATGCGCAAAAAGCGAAGTCTTCTTGAAGTCCCCCGAACACTCTGTTGTCAACCATGAGCACTCCTTACAACAATGAAGAACGACGGTTCGCCCTACGCATGGCGTTGCGACTGCCTATTGTAGTTTCAGGTCGCGCTGAAGACGGCTCAGCATGGAGCGAACCAACTGAAACCGACGATATCTCAACCTCAGGAGCCCTCTTTCATCTAAACCAGAAAGTGAATAGAGGCGAGCGACTATATCTTCGTGCCCATCGTCCTGATGGTGCTCCAATAGAGGTTACTGCCATCGTGATTCGTACTGCGCCGGCTATTTACGGAACGGCCCGCGTCGGTGTGCAAATCGCGGAACCAACCGAAAGCTGGTTACGCCTGTTTGTGTCGTGGGTAGCTGATGAGCAACCGGCCAGCGGCGATCCAGAAACGCCGGCCGAATAGTTTCAAGTTGTAGCGGTTTTCGAATAGGTCGTATAGGTCCTATTCCCTTATTTGACGATTAATCCTTCACCAAATAAGATCCTCGCGCTCTCATACAAATAATTCAGGAAGGCTGGGGGATCGTTTTGGATCGAACCCCCGGACACCAATGTCTGAAACATTCGAAACTCTATTACTGGAAAAAGAAGGTCGTGTCGCGACCATTACGATTAATCGTCCCGATAAAAGAAATGCTCTAAATATCAAAACACGAGAAGAAGGCGCCGCACTACTTGAACAATTACGTAACGATGATTCGGTCGGCGTTGTCATTTTCACCGGTGCTGGTGATAAAGCCTTCGTTGCTGGTGCTGACATCGCTGAATTTGCTGGACGCACTTCAATAACTCAGCGCGATGTCATGATGGGTCGTTCGTTATTCACCGCGGTAGACAGTTTTCCTAAGCCCGTGATCGCGATGATCAACGGTTATTGTCTCGGTGGCGGGTGTGAACTTGCCCTTGCTTGCGATATTCGTATTGCGAGTGAGACGGCCGCATTTGGTCAACCCGAAATCAACCTCGGGATCATTCCCGGTGGCGGCGGCACACAACGACTAACAAGGCTGGTCGGTGAAGGCAAAGCGATGGAGTTGATCCTAACAGGCGATATCATCGACGCGAAGACAGCGTTCAATATCGGCCTGGTTAATCATGTTGTCCCGGCCGATCAACTCAAAACAAAGACGATGGAGATTGCGTCGAAGATTGCTGATAAGGGGCCTATAGCACTGCAGTTGGCAAAGGAAGCGGTAAAGATCGCCTCTCGCTCAAATCTGGATGAAGGCCTCCGCCGCGAGGTAGATTTATTTGCTCTCTGTTTTTCAACAGAGGATAAGGACGAAGGTGTAAGTGCCTTTCTCGAAAAGCGCAAAGCCGCCTTTAAAGGAAAGTAAATCTTCAATCTACAATCTGAAATCTGAAATAGCCTATGTGGTTTTGTCCTAAATGCCGGAATGAGATGGATGATCAGTACGGTCACTGCTGGCAGTGTGGGACAAAGCGTGCAATTGGTAAAAAACCGCCACGCGACCTCGCAGAAGTTAAGGCCGTACCGCAATTTGCTTCGTACGAGGAAATGGCTAAGGTTCCGAAACAGCAGCCCTTTATTCTGCGCCTTTTCTTGCGCCCCAATCCGTTGCGACGTCCACTCATATTCTTAGTGGGGCTTGGTCTGCTTAAGTTTTTCGGTTCCTTGTTTGAATCACCGATTCTAAATAAGTATGGGCTTTACATCGTCATCGTTCTAGGTGTGGTTGGTTTGAGCATCATTCTATGGAGCCACTTTCGGCGAGATCCATCTGAAGGCGTTGGCGTGAAATTAAATTGAGTCAGAGGCATTCTGTTGAAGATTTTCGTTCTAATTGTTGGCATTCTCGTCGCTACGGCTGGTGGCGTAACAACATACCGTGCCCTTTATGTCGAGCCACGATCCTCTTATGTTGTTAGCGACTCGGGAGTGCGAAGTCTCCCAAATTACAAACACGTCATTGGCGGTGCGTTGATGTTAGTTGGTGGCGCCGCAGTGGCGTTTGTCGCTGCGCGAAAACTCGAAAAGTAATCCTTACAAAGGAAGTTCTTGGGGAGTAGAGGTCAGTACCGTCACGCGGTGGCGTCGGGTCGGATGATGAACTTAGGCCCACAGAATCAAGGTGACCCGACGCTACCGCGTGACGGTACCGACCTCTACTCCCCAAGAGTTGTTAACTTTGCAAGGGGCTCGTCGCTTGTCGTTGTCTCCGTAGAAGCCACGCCAGATAAAGGCATATTCACAAATCACAATCCAGATCTGTTAAATCCCTGATCATCGGTGGCTCGTCCTCTTCCGACAAGCTGAAGCATATCGGAACAACTCAGGGCTCACTTCCAGCCCTCGCTTGACCGTCCCGATGTGCTACGCTAATCTTCCATTCCTCTATATTGATCTCACGTTCGATATGGGGCCGTAGCTCAGCTGGGAGCGCATGACTGGCAGTCCTAAGCCTACCGTTTTGATAATCAATAACAATTAAACAGGTTGCAGCCAGCGAGGATTTTCGACACTTTCCCGTTTCGTCACAGTCTCTTCACGTCGGTTCACGAACAGTTTAGGTTTTCTCTGGCCACAATTTGGCCACAAAGAATTACTTCTGATTGAACTCAGACCGCAGATTTTGATTGCTCCTTTCTTAATGACTACCTAGATAGGCATCTAAAACGAAGACCCCATCATGTTTTGGAAATTTGGGGGCTGACTTTGACGTGGTCCAAAAACCGAAAGGCCAGGCAAGGTTAGCTGGCCCATCGTTGGGTCGAGACATTCAGCCTCGCTGGAATGACCTTTCCTGGGGCGCCAAACCGAACCCGAGGAAATACTTTCTCTCTTTTTTAAGAAGCGAAGTGTCAATAGTTATAATCAAATTTTAGAGGTCTAGAGAACCATAGAGTGGATATCATAGAGGAACGGTCGCTGAAAGAATGACGCTGCAGATCTCTCTCAGGAATCCGGAGCAAAGCGTAATAGTCGATGAAAATATTGGACTGCGAAACGATCAACACTACCTACGAGTCGCTGGAGCGAATTCTGGGAACGACAAAGGTAGCAACTTGAAAGTGTGTTCGACTGTGTGGATGTCGAACGCTTTTGTCAGGACAACCCGCATCATCCGCAGCCACCAGAAGAATTCATTTTCTCTCAGGTGCGTAAGGTGGCAACTCTGCCTGGTGAGTACGACCGGACTTGTTGGTTTCACCTGACACGGACTGAAGAAAAGAACAAATTTGAACAGGGAATCCTGCCACTCGGTCAGTGTATCGAGTCGATTTGGAACTTCCTTTATTCCCTAGCCTGTAAGCGTGTATCGCTGGATGAATGGGCCAACTTCCGATGTGACATGGGGCCAAACCACCATGCGAACCTTTACGAAATGAAAGTGAACAACTCACGGGAATGGGGGCCCTACGCGATTCTGACAAGAGACCACGCTTTCAAGTCTAAAGAAATCGGGAATCACGACTACCTCGGAGCGCCTGAGATCGTTGAAGATATCTGCATCTGTTTTCGTGAAAAGTATGACGTAGATTTACTTGCGGAGTTCATTAACAAAACCAAGCGATGCATTGTCAAATTCTATGATGGTGCCCGGGATGACTGCGTCGAGACGGCAGTCTATCACCTGTACAGTGTGTACCGGGGAAACCCATGTTCAATTGGATGCAATGGTTGCTATGACGCGGAAGGTGTGCCGGTGCCTTTTGAGGGCGTCCTGAAAGTAGAATTCCTTTAGGCAATTCAGAAACCGTGAACAATGAATAACGTGAAAGTTTGGTTTCCCGAGCCCGATACCGAAGATTCATCTATCGTCCGGAAGGACGAAGGATGGTTTGAGTGGTCTGCGCAGGCGACGAGCAGAAAGGGAAGAGCCGAACGCGCATTTCTTAACACTCAGTTGGCGCACTCGCCCGAGGTTTGGAAACCCAGGCTCTACAAGGATTTGCGGAAAAGGCCATGGGAAAAGGTGACCTCTATTCCTCCGTTGTCGAGAATAGCTGAGGGTGAAGACCAGCAGCACGAATTAACATGCGGAACGAATGGACTCATGGAGAGCCAGGCTTTTGCC
>JBKPQV010000578.1:0-4635 GCA_046734235.1 Acidobacteriota bacterium | reverse complement strand
CAGCAACGCCAAAGATCAAACCGCGAGCCAGGTTTTTAGCTGGTTCTTTGATCTCACCTGCAACGAAAGTGGCTGTCTGCCAGCCCCCATAAGCAAAAAGCACTGGAACCATTGCCGCGCCGATCGCAGTCAATAGGTCTGCGGAGACTGGACGATCGATCAACCCACTCGAAGACGGCTGCGTTGCACTTGGAGCAACGAGGACCAGTCCACAGATAACCAATCCGAGGATGGCAACGATCTTCAAGACCATGAAGATACTTTGCACCGTGCTTCCCGCTCTGACACCGAGACAATTGATCAAAGTCAAAAGTGCTAAGACAACTGCAGCCACAAGTGATTCGTTAATGCCAAGCTTCGTCATTTCGACAAAGTAGCGAGAGAAAGTAACCGCGACAGCAGCCATGCCGCCAGTCTGGATCACCAACAATAAAACCCAGCCATACAAGAACGCGACGGACGGATGAAAAGCTTCGCGGAGATATGCGTATTGCCCACCCACGTCTGGACGCCAGCCTGCCAGCTCAGCCCAGATGAAACCGGCGATTAGAGCGAGCAGGCCGCCGAATATCCATACGCCGAGGATCAAAGATGTAGTGTGAACCTGTCGTGCGACAACGTAAGGATTGATGAAAATGCCAGATCCAATAATTCCGCCCATTACGATCATCGTGGCGTCGAAAAGACCAAGGCTGCGAGCGAGTTGGGGCTTTGGTTCTGAGGCCATGGATCACCGCGAAAGCTTCAAGGTGGCAGTTCGGGTCGGACGGTAACGGATCAGCGTTAAAACAGCAATGTTTTTCATTTTCAAAAATCGGCGAACGTTTGATATAAGCCACACCAGGCAATACAGACGGAGCGACGACTGCAGCAACTTAACCACAAAGGCACAAAGACACTAAAACACAAATCTCCAATTGTTTTGGCGGTTCGTATCTTTGTGTTTTCGAGTCTTAGTGCTTAAGGTCCGGCAGTCGCTTCCTCCTGTTCTGTATTGTCCCTACTCTCATTTCCGTTCTTTCGATTCTTCCAAAAGCTCTTTAGCGCATCGGCTAATTATTTCGCGGAGGCTTCCATGAACAAGCAAGTTCTTTGCCTGGTTTCGATCTGTCTGGTCACAATTAATTATTCATCTGCTCAGACCAGACCTGATCCTCAGCTGCTTGCAGAAATTAACAAGATCAAGGCAATCGACAATCACGCCCATCCACTACGTCATGTTGCCGAAGGAGACAAAGCTGACGACGAGTTTGATGCTTTGCCCCTTGATGCGATTGAGCCCTTTCCTCTCCCGCCTCGGCTATCACTGGAAAACACGGAGTTCATTTCGGCCTGGAAGCATTTCTACGATTACGGTTACTCCGACATGCTCCAGACGCACGTAGACGAGTTACTCGTGAGCAAGAAAAAAGTTCTCCAGCAACAAGGCCCAAACTTTCCCAGCTGGGTCCTCGATAAGCTGAACATTGAAACGATGTTTGCCAATCGCATTGCTTTGGGTCCAGGACTTGCGGCACCAAGATTTCGCTGGGTTTCGTTCGTTGATCCGCTGTTGTTTCCCCTTAGCAACGAGCGCGCAAAGAAATCCAACCGAGATTATGCAGGGTTTTATCCGGCTGAAGAGAAACTCTTGCGGCGTTATCTGAACGACCTGAACCTCAAGGCTTTGCCGCCCACTTTGAGCGAATACAAAGCAAGAGTAGTGACCGCGCTACTGGAACGCCAAAAACAACAAGGAGTCGTTGCCTTAAAGTACGAGGCAGCTTATTTGCGCTTGCTTGATTTTGATTCCCCCGATGAGCGTCGTGCAACACTGACCTACGCTCGTTATGTCCGTGGCGGTGATCCCTCAGCCTCTGATTACAAAGCACTGCAGGACTACGTGTTCTATTACATCGCCAAAGAAGCAGGACGTCTGGGACTCGCAATTCATATTCATATGAATAACGGCGCAGGCGGTTACTATCGGACTGTGGGGAGCAATCCACTATTACTTGAATCTGTTTTTAATAATCCCGAATTACGGCGAACGAATTTCGTAATCGTTCATGGTGGCTACCCATTTACGCGCGAGATGGTTGGTTTATTTGGCAAGTCAAACGTTTACGCAGATTTCTCTGCGCAAACATTTCTCCTTTATCCACGGGCGCTGAGCGAAGTTCTGCGCGACTGGCTTGAGACATTCCCGGATAGAGTTCTCTTTGGAACGGATGCGTTTTCTTTTGGTCCCGCAGTTGATTGGCCCGAGGTCGCCTGGCTCTCTTCGACTTCGGCTCGGCAAGCCCTGGCAATGGCCTTAACCGGCATGATGGCTGACGGCGAAATCTCCCGCGAGCGCGCTGTGGAAATTTCCCGTATGGTTATGCGCGACAACGCCAGGAAACTTTACAAGTTGGGCAATTGAGCGGTAGTGACCTAATTTGCGATTGTGCAAAACTATTGTCTGGAAATGCTGGCGAAAGTGCAGCCATACGGAACAGGAGCACAGCGACTGCGCAAAAACTTAACCACCAAGTCTCGAAGACACAAAGACACGAACTGTTCTAACAATGGGAGATTGTGTCTTAGTGTCTTCCAGTCTTGGTGGTTAAGTTTTCCGCAGTCACTGCGCTCCTGTTCCGCATTGGTGTCGTTATGGTCTGTTTTCTGTCGGACGGTATTTCAATTAGGAACTTCCAATTAGGCGCTTGTTTTGACACTCCCCTACCCGATCCGCTACCCTGTCGCATTTTGCTGAGGACTCCCTCCTTCAGCATGTAGACGGCCCTTAAATAATCAAGGAACGAGTTTGTCAGCCCACATAGAAGCCATAATAACGGCCGGATTAAGGCCTGAACTGTTTGCTGGCCGCGGAGTTCTGTCCGCTAGCCGTACACTTATCTTTGCCGCTTTAACAGTACTGATCATTGCAGGATTTGGCTTTCGAGTTACCGGTCTGAGCGCCGAGGGCTTGAGTGAGGACGAACTAAACAAGCTGAACGCGGTCGCCGACTATCGGGCACATGGTCTCACCGGCGCTAATGGCGAGCATCCGATGCTGATGAAAGCATTACAGGCATGCAGCATTATCGTCGCCGAAAAATGGAACAATAGTTCGTTTGTCGCTTCCCATCCGGCGGAAGCTATCGCGCCCGAGACCGCTCTCCGTTTACCGGGCACTATTCTCGGCGCTTTTTCAGCGCTCCTAATTTATCTAATTACTGCCGAACTCTTCGGTGCAGAAGTAGCATTGATTGCCGCAGCACTTTGGTCCTTTGATCCAACGGCAATTGGCTTTAATAGAGTCGCCAAAGAAGATACGTTTCTATTGTTCTTCTTCCTGCTGGCGAATGTCTTTTGGTTGCGTGGACAACGCATCGCTGAAAGTACTGATCAAAATCCAAACCGTTACTACTGGCTCACCGGCGCGGCTTACGGCGCAATGATCGCCTCGAAGTATGTTCCTCACTTGTTGGGAATCAGCATGGCTTACTACTGGATGTTTCAAAAACTTCCAGAGACTCGCTGGCGCTTGGGTACAAAACGCATAGTCAAATTTTTTACAGTGATGGGGATCGTGTTTCTGATTTTGAGTCCCACAATTCTTCTACCTGAAACGTGGCATCAGATGGGCCTCTTTGCGGGCAGCAAGAGAATCAGCCACGACGGTTACGAATTTATGGGCAAGCTCTACACCCAGCGTTTCGACGACTGGCTGTGGGGCGTTCCCGTTTACTTTTACGCGGTCTTAACCTGGGTCAAACTTCCCATACTAACTGTCATCGGTTTTTTGATCGGTCTACCACTTTTGTTCCGACGCAAATTGGGTGATGGTCGTTACTTTATTTTCTTCTGGTTGTACTTCTGGATAATCGCGTTCTGTTTTCCTGGTGGGAAGTTCACTCGTTACTACACGACAGTGTTACCGGCCGTTCTAATTACCTCTGCGCTGGGCATCCAATTCGCTGGAAGGTGGCTCGCTAAACTAATCTCGAACTTTGCGTCTGGAGTTCGCCACTATGTGCCAGCAAGTCTCGCGGTAATCGCAATCAGCAGCTCGGTGCTCGCTTCAATTCATGCTGCACCAAATTTTCGATTGTTCACAAACAGTCTGGGTGGTGGCCTTGCCAAAGCCGGAACATACTTCCCACACGATGAATTTTATGACGCTAGTATGCGTGACACTATTATTGAGATCGCGCACCGCGCCCAACCAGGCGCCAAGGTCGCGAGCGAAAGTCCGCTGCTTGCTTCGTACTATGCACAACGTGTGAATCGAGCCGATTTAGTCTGCGTCTCGTTATCAGATCCTGATGGACTTAAACAGCTCGCTGCTGGTGATTTTTTGATTGTGGCCCGGGGCCGACGCTATTTCAGCAACGATTCGCTGGTCACCTCGCTTAACTCAAGTGCTCAGCCAAATTTCCAGATGTTCCTCAACACCGTTCCCTCAGTTAATGTTTATATCTTGAACGACACTAATTTGGGATTAATCAGATCCGCTGCCCAGGCCCGCGCCAAAGCAAAGTCTCAAAGCTTAGTTAAGAGCTAATCGATTTCCGTCACCGCGCGGAAAAATAATCCTCGCCTTTAGTAACCCACTGCGAATTAAAGGCTAACACTGGTCCTGGGACCGCACGCGTCCCCGCGTGCCCC
>JBKPQV010000577.1:0-2428 GCA_046734235.1 Acidobacteriota bacterium | reverse complement strand
CGACGAGGGAAAGGTGATTGGCGCTTCAAAGATCGCCCGCGACATAACCGAACAGAAACGCGCAGAAAACGAACGCCAGAAGTTCGTTACGCTGGTTGAAACAAGCACCGACTTCATTGGTATTAGTGATCTCGAGGGAATCCCCTTTTTCATAAATCAAGCAGGATTGGAAAAGGTGGGCTTGGATAGTCTTGCGGAGGCTCGCAAGGTCTCAGTTGCCGACTTCTTTTTCCCCGAGGACCAGGAAATGATCATGAATCACTTTTTACCAACAGTCCGGACAAATGGACATGGGGAAATCGAGATTCGGTTCCGAAACTTCAAAACCGGTGAAGCACGCTGGATGGCTTACAAAGTGTTGCTGTTAACAGATATTGACAATCAACCTGTCGGCTTTGCCACAGTCAGCCAGGACGTCACTGAACGAAAACGCCTCGCCGATGACCTGCGGAGATTGGCCGCTGACCTCTCCGAAACAGATCGACGCAAAAATGAGTTTCTCGCAACACTTGCTCATGAACTCCGAAATCCGTTGGCTCCGATGAGCAACATGCTTGAGGTTGCTAAACGAGCTGAAGGTAACAGCGAAATACTCACACGGGCACACGAAACTATGGACCGACAGTTACATCAACTGGTCCGACTCGTAGACGATCTGCTCGACTTGAATCGCATCACTTATGACCGACTCGAACTTCGCATCAGTGAAATCGAGCTGTCCACGGTTATCGAACAGGGTGTTGAGGTCGCGCGTCCACTCATCGATGAGTCAGGCCACTTGTTGAGCATTGATCTTCCTGATGAGCCAATTTATTTGAACGCAGACCGCGCGAGATTGGCCCAGGTGTTTGGCAACTTGCTGAACAACAGCGCCAAGTACACCCAACCTAATGGATCGATCTCGCTCAGCGCAAAGCAAATGGACGGCGAGGTTGTTGTAACGTTGAAAGACACTGGCTCCGGAATACCGCAAAATAAACTAAGAAGTATTTTTGACATGTTCACGCAAGTTGATCGAACCGACGAGCGGACGCAAGGCGGTCTTGGTATCGGACTAACTCTCGTCAAGCGTTTGGTTGAAATGCATGGCGGATCGATCGAAGCTAAAAGTGCAGGTGAAAATAGGGGTAGTGAATTTATTGTTCGTCTACCGGTTGCGAGCAGGACAGCTACCAAACTTCAGGCTACCCCTCGGGTCGAACCTGAGTCGCAACCCGGCCGGCGCATCTTAATCGTTGACGATAACAAGGACTCAGCAGAGTCGCTCGCGATGTTGTTGGAGCTCGCTGGTAACCAGACCAATCGAGTGCACGATGGTTTAGAAGCTCTCACAGCTATTGAAAAGTACAGACCAGGAGTCGTCTTGCTCGATATTGGTTTGCCGAAGCTAAGTGGATATGAAGTTTGCCGCCGTGTGCGCGAAGAGCCATGGGGAAAAGACATTGTGATAATCGCGCTCACGGGTTGGGGCCAGGAAGACGATCGACGTAAGTCAGAGGAAGCTGGTTTCAATGGACATTTAGTAAAGCCAGTGGACTACGACAAGCTTCTTAAGTTGCTGGATGCTTCACAGCCCGTTGAATAGATTGCTCACACTTTCGATCTCAAATCTCAGATCTCAGATCTCAGATCTCAAAGTAAAGCTCGTTAGATTTTGATTACCGTAAGATCTGGGATTTGAGATCTGGGATCTGAGATCTTCGGCTGTTGCTATACACATAACAGCAAGTTACTATTCCGCTCGCGTAACAGGCCGCAACCAGGTCCGCGGAAAGGGCTGAGCCCACCTGATTCAGATTCTTACAATTTCGATCTTCTTTTGGTCCGCCTGCGGACACGGGCACTAACGAAAGGAGATCAAAATGTCTGATTCCACACCTCGTCTCTCCCTCGAACAACTTCGCAAACAAGCTAAAGAATTATTGCAGCTAATACGCACCGGCGATCGACCTGCTACTGACCGTCTTCTCAAATACAAACCAACCGTTTCGGAAGCAATCCTCGCCGACGCACAATTCGTCCTTGCTCGTGAGCACGGTTTCGATAGCTGGCCCAAACTGGTTCATCACATTCACGCATCACAAGCACCTAACCTCGAACAGCACGAAAAGATCGCAGCAGACCTGGTTGCCGCTTATCACTTACGCGACGAAACCGCCGTCGCGCGACTTAACGATCTCTTTCACAGCTCACTCGACATCGAACAGATTCGTGACTTCATTCGCGATCGCCTGTTTAGTTTGCCTGAAGTTGACCTGAACTTCAGTTTAGCTGAGGCCAAACTACTTGTCGCCCGTCTCTACGGATTCACCAATTGGGATGAGTTAGTTCAATCTAACAGCGGTGCAGGCCAGGAACTACGTTCATCCCGCTATGTTCTAAGCGCCAAACCTCCCTACTACCGAGTCGATTGGACCACGAATAGTAT
>JBKPQV010000576.1:0-5555 GCA_046734235.1 Acidobacteriota bacterium | reverse complement strand
CCTTCAACCAGTATCAGATCAGCTACTTTTCCCGTCTCGATACTTCCCAGGCGATCCTCAATTCGAAAGTAACGCGCGTTCTCCATTGTTCCGGCTACAATTGCTTCCATAGGACTCAAGCCCGACGCAACAAGCAACTCCATCTCGCGTTGATAGGCCCAACCTTTTTTGGCGTGCGGCACATCGGAATGCGAGCCCACGACCACCTTGGCACCAGCCTTCTTTGCAAGTCCGACAAAGATCTCCATTTGCTTGAACCCGCGCACGTGAAAGTCTTCCGTGTCCTTGTCTCCTCGTTGGCGCTCAAACACTGCGAGAGTCGGAGAGACAAAAACTCCTCGATCTACAATCAACTTTAAGAGCGTTTTTGCTTGTGGATTAGAAAGATCAATTGAGTTCCATACCTTGTATCGACCCTCGCGTCGCGCATTGTTGTCGGCGAGCACGGCCTGGCGATACTTCTCAGCGTCTCGCAATGGAAGCAACGCGGTTCCAAATGACGTCGCATGTTCAATGCCGTCGATACCTGCATTGATAGCATCGCGTGCATCGACGATTTCCAGGTGGCCCATGACTGGCACCCCGCGCGCGTGTGCCGTATCAATGGCTACCTTCATCAATGCAAGTGGCAATCTGAAATAGACCTTGATCGCTGAAGCGCCATCGTCGACAAATCGATTTACGGCAAGTCGTGTCTCATCAGCATCGCGAACTATGTAGGAGTCAGTTGGGTAAGCTGGAGGTGGTGAATCAAGATGTGGCCCACAAAGAAAAAGACGAGGTACAGGAGCAGAAGCTTTTCTCGCTGCATCGTAGGCCTCAATCCATTGACCTGGATCACGTATGGAAGTAACCCCATGAGAAAGATAGAGGGCAGGTAACGTATCGTCACCATCTATATGGAAATGGGAGTCGATCAATCCGGGTAGCAGCGTCAATCCTTTGGCGTCAATAACTTCGGCATTCGCGGGCATTTTTGCTGACAGACGATTCCCTACCCCGGTAATTCGATCCCCTTGTACGACTACGACTGAATCATTGATTGGTGGTCCACCACGTCCATCAACTAACGTTGCGCCCACGATAGCAATTATTTTACTGGCGGATGGTTGAGCAACCTGATTAACCTCACGAACTGACGAGTTTTGCGTTACACGCTGAGTTGATTGGGCAGTTACGAGAAAATACGACGCAAACAGAATTAAGATCAGAGTACAAAGTTTCATGATTATTCTTTCAAAGTTTGTGGCCAAGAATTCGATACCTTCACTAACTCTCTGCGTCTCTGCGTTAGGATCGGCCCAACATTTTTAACGCCGAGACGCGGAGAAGAAGTGACGGTACCGACTTCTTTGTCACGAGGACTTCCCCTTTTGAGTCAAACTGATTCTCATCTCAATTCATTTAACACTTCTTCAGCCGGCCGAGGCGCCCATGGCGCCGGAAGTTCCAAGTCCGCCAACACCACTTGCGCACAGTTGTAACCAGGCAGGCCAGTGATATTACCTCCTGGGTGAGAACTCGAGCCGCAAAGGTACAACCCTTTCAGATGAGCACGGTAATTACCCGCACCCGCAAAGGGCCGGTTGTATCCAACTTGTCCATTTGTAAAAGCACCAATTAAAAGATCTCCGAATTTCATGTTCGGTAATGTTCGTTCAGTATCCAAAGGACTACGCGTAAACCAATCAATCACACTTGACTCGAGGTTTGGCGCATACTCCTGCCACGCGGATAACATTTTGCGCCCATGCTTTTCTTTGTATGCATCCCAATTATCTGCATCCCCATTGAGTCGATACGGCAACTTCTCCCACATGAAGGCCGTGTGTTTACCTGCTGGGGCCTGAGATTGATCGAAGTTGGTGGGACAGCTTCCCCACATCACGGTTGGAGGAATCGTGCCGGACGCGTGATGTTCAAGGATCTCTGTAAACTGGTTCGAGTGCTCCAACCCAAGGATGATCATAAAAGCATCCTTCAGGTATTTATGGTTTTCCACTGCCTTATACAGCGGCCGTTCGCGCAAAGTCACATATAGCGCAAATAGTGGAGCTAAAACGTTGTACTTGAATTGAGCTGCCTTCTCTCGCCATTCGGCCGGCACTACGCCTTCATCGAGTAACTCAAGAAAAGTCTGTTGGGGATTTAACGCGGAGACGATGAAAGATCGAGCACGAATGAAATCACCCTTCATCGTTTCGATCCCAACAACCTTTTCATCCTCTGTGATAATTTGTCGAATCGCAGTTGAGAATTGGATGTCGCCACCACTTTTGTGTACTGCTGACGTCAACGCATGGGCCAAAGACGCTGAGCCGCCCAGGCACATCTGTGCTTTACCGGAAGCCGCAAGGAGCGCAGGAATGTGATGACCAAATCCTTTACAACACGGATCGACCTCGCGTAGTCCGTTGAAGAAGAGCAGGCCAGCCTGGATCAGCGGATGTTCAAACTCGCGTAGTACAAACTCGAAAGGCGATAGAGCCGATGTTTCTAAAAGCAATCGACCTTCCTGCGTGTTCTCGAGCAACGCCCTGCGACGGTCTTGTGGGATAGGAGCAGTACGACTTTCTGGAACAAGAATTTTTTCGACAATGGGAGTAAAGCGCTCACGCCACCCTCTCAACACCCGGGCATCGCGTCGACTAAAACGACTAAATGAGTCGAACGTCTTTTCAAAATCGGTCCACCATTCAAGAACTTCACCATCTTTACGTATCAGCGCCACATTCAAATCTGGCTGCAAGTAAGTTGCACCATGACTTTCCAACTGGAGGTCGTGGTACCAAGGCATTTGTGTAATGCCTCGATGATAGAAGGAGTGGGTGTTGTGAAAGACCCCTGGCTGGCGTGGATCCTCATCCGTCGTCAATCCACCACCCGCCTTATGACGTCGATCGACGCAAATAGTCTTAAGGCCGGCCAAGCCTAAATACGATTGCAAGATCAGCGCATTATGGCCTGCTCCCAGAATAATTCCGTCGTACTCCGACTGAATGTTCATTTAGTGGCTCTCAGCATGCGTAGTCGCAGCCTGCCGTCTTTCTCTCCTTTGAAAGGTACAAACAGAACACCGGATTCGTTTGCCCTTGCGATAAACGACCCGCCGGGAACTCCATTGAAGAGACCTCCGCGCCAGTTCGCACGGCCGCCAGTCATTTGCAGTTCGTATGTCGCGTGAGGCTTGAGCCCACTTATGAGTAAATTCGCTGTCTCCACATTCGGTATCGTTGCCTCGCCGTCAGTTACCACATCATCGGTTGTCGCGAACAACGTGACCGCACCTCCCTCGATTAGAGCACCAATGAGATTGAAACCATCTACGAGTTCAACCTTCGGCGATCGCGAATCTCCTTTGTCGCCGATCTCCAGCACATGCAAGAAAAAATCTTCCTTTGCGGGTTTTGTTGGTGAGACTTCAACGCGCCAAAACGCCGGAACGACTGCACGGGTATTCGAAGGCAAGAGTTTCTCGAAATCATCGCCCCAGAAAGTCTTCCACATTTTGTGCAAATATGGATCTGTTGGTAATGGACCACCTTCTGGAGGATCCAATGGCCAATTCTTCCCTGAGCCCCATGCTCCACCAAATTCATCGCCTGGTGTCCAGAACTCCCAACCTGGGCCACCGCGCGTGGTCAAGTCACCTTCGCGTGGCAGCAACGAGTGCACGCGCAACCTGCCACCTCCATCCTCGTATGTGAACGTTGTGTTATTCGGATACGAGGTTCCACCATGTCCAACATCTTTTCCCTTCCCTGTGGTTGAAACCAGTGGTTTGTTTACGCCATGCAATAGCCAGACTTTCTTAAGGTTCGGATCCTTGGTTTTAACTCTGTCGAAGACAACTAGCACATCGTTACCGGGCGTGTAGGCGAGTTCACGAGTGAATCGCTCCATCTTGGTCGGTTGATATGCATTTGTTGCGTTTCCACGAGCATAGACGTAGGAGCCTGGTGCGATGTCAGAGACTTCCATGTTACCTGTGGCCCATAGGTCGCGAGTACGGTCGAAGTCTGCCCGACTACGAACGGTGTTCCAGTAACGCGATGAGTCCATTCGCTGACCGCCGTCATTTGCGGCCGGCCAGAGGTTTTCAGCCCAGAAGAATTTCTCGCCTGTTTGATAGACGAGCATTGAGTTGTGCGCGATTGTGCGCCGGTAGTAGTTGAGGTAATGAGGACTTTCTGTGTCGGTGTAGTCTGCACCGCTTTCAGTCGCCAGGTAACCCTTGTGATAGATCACGAAATGATTCTGGTCGAGGTGCTGATGCTTGCTTAGATACGGGCCCGAGTTGAATTCAATCCACGTCGAATCAGGTCCAAACCCGTTTCGCATGATCAAATTACCGATCCCTCTGTACAGGTAGGTGCGCGGGATCTCCGCTTCTGAGCTGTCAGCCGGGTTACGCGGTTTAACGTCGGGGTCATCCCATAAAAACTTAGTGATGGGAACACGCCACTTGTCTTGTGCGGGCCAACCACTCTTGCGCAGCATCCAGGCTGCATATGGATCCTTGAAGCGATTCACTGCGTAGCCGAAGCAGATATTGTCTTCCCATTGGAGATAGGGAAACTCGTTATCGTCATCACGCGCAGTCGTTCCGTCTGGGAGAACTTTGTAGAGATATGTATCAGTGTAGTGTTGAAAAACCGTATAGCGGAGCGCTGGATCACTATTGCTGGCTGTACGCAGTAGTTCAGCCATCATGGCCAACGGTGCATAAGTGATCCTCTGGTAGTCCATCGACTCGTGATAGCCACCGTCGGGCGTGATGAAGTTCGTTTGATCAAGAATGTGGTCAAGTACGTTGCGAGCGTGTTTGCGCAAAGGAGCGGCGCGCGATTCAACTGAGGAATGTCCTTCCACAGCGGTTAAGGCAAACAGTGCGAGCGTGAGGTAACGCACTGTGTAGTTGTGGTACATCGCCAGCTCAACGGCTTTGAGAGACTGATCCTCCAACATCTTTTCTGCAGCGCGTAGGAGTTCAGCTGCGACACGATCCTTCAAGACGGTGTCGAACCCTGGATAGTTGTATAGCCAATCAAACGCCAGCGACCATTTAACGTATTCTGGATAAGTGCGTGAACCTACTTGATCCGGTGTATGTGTCTCTCGAATTTTTTGTACGGCACGCTTCGCGAAAGTCTCATCTCCTGTCAATAAATAAGTCAGCGCCCAGCCATCGATATCATCAGGGGGTCGGGCGCCGGCGTCGAATCGATTGCGTAGTATTTTGTAACCGGTGAGTGGATCACTCTCACTGATCAGCATTCGTGGACGTGTGATGGTATTTGTTTGAGCAGAAGTGTTAGCTACCCAGACTTGCGCCATTAACAAAATTGAGCAAACAAAAATTAGATGTCTTTTGCCTCGTTTCATCATGCCTCTAGTGTGTAGCGGATCTTCCCTGCACCATCTCTGCGCTCTGATCTTCTTAGAAACACCTTCAAAACGGGTAGCTAAGGTCAAACACGAACATTCCAATTGAACAAGTCGGGAAGGGTGGCTTGCCCCCGCTGGCCTCACCTACTCAAAACTCAATGTCAAAG
>JBKPQV010000575.1:0-3815 GCA_046734235.1 Acidobacteriota bacterium | reverse complement strand
AACTGTTCACGCACTATGCCAATAACCCGCCATTTTGAGTCGGCCGGGCCAACATGAAGCGTGACCGTGTTACCAACCTTGAGAGAAGTCCGGTTGGCTAACACGTTGTTAATTACAATCGCATCTGTGTCACTACTCATCAACCCTCGACCCTCTGTGATCTCAGGCGTCAACATCTTTGAAGCTGGTGGTAACGCAACTATTGTGAATCTAGTCTCTCCGTCTGACTCACTGGTGTGTAATCCACTCCCACTGAAGTTGACAGACTTGGAGCCGTCTTTAAGTAGAGAGGCCTCGGTAACGAACCAGGCTTCAAAACCAATTATTCCCGGAGTGTTATTAACAGCTCGCTCGATCTTGTCGATAGGTTGTGGATTCGCAAAGGTGACGCTTAGATCCGATTTGCTCCTGGCAAACATTCGATCCAGTGTATTCACTAATGAGGCTCGGATATTGGAGGCCGACATGAAGAAAATGCCCGCAGCTGAAAGTGTCAATAAAGTCAAAACCAGGCGAGCGCGACGTCTAAAACTGTTTCTCAGCGATATCAGGAGCGGTCGATAGTTCCCACCCAGGTTGGCTAACGCACTGTCGATACGACTTGTCCCGAAATTACCCTCTGATAAGCCATGTTCCGAAATCGCAACTCTCACGGGAACTCGCGTCCCCTTCCACACTGGATAAGCAGCCGCAAAGAGTGGCGTAATAACTCCAACGAGTATGTCGAGAAGGTACACCCACGCTGGAACGGCAAAACTATTGATATCGAAATTCAGAAAGACCGCCATGTATCTGCATAGCAACCTGCTTCCCAGCACACCAAGGGGAATTGCGATTAATGTTGCAGCCGCACCAAACAAGATTGCCTGGCCCAAATAGATGCGCATTAGTTGCCAGCGCGACGCTCCCAGCGCTTTCATCACGCCAATCTGGCGAACTTGAGCCGCCATACTGGCGGTCAGCAAATTGACAATTAGAATTCCGCTGAGAACCAGGACAAACAGTCCGAAAGTCGACATCGCGAGCAGCAGGAAACCCATGAGATCCGAATGAGGGTGTTTTCCAGGGCTGGGTATTTCTACATGTCGAACTTGAAAGCCGCGGGCTTCGATGAGCTTTCGTACGTCTGCAGTAACAGCCTTAATGTGGTTTTCGTCGAACCGATTTTCGGCAACAAGAATGTTCAGCTGATCGAGATAGGGCTCTTCACCAAGTTGTTGGAGCGTGTCAGTCGTTATGTAGCCATACACTGCGTTTTCCATCCGAGCCTGTGCTTGCCCAACATCATGGACGCTGCCAGTAACAACAAGCTGACTTTCATTTCCTTCCGTTGTCTTTACAGTAACTAATTGGCCGATTTCGGTATGGGCAACCTGAAACGCGTCGCGTTCGATCAGGATCTCACCTTTGCTCGGAGGCCATGCACCGCGTTCATGTTCCAGTTTGCTAACTCGAATATTGCCATAGTCCTTAACGACAAAAAGTCGTACTGGCCGCCACTGAATTGGTCCGGTTTTCATCTGTCCACTAACGATTCGTCGCGGCTCCGCGTCACTTACGCCGTGGTCCTTCAATACTGCTCGTACCAGATCGTCATCTATGGCATTCATGCGGAAGACAGCTGAGGCTGGGTTAGTCTGCAGATAGCCGCGGTCTAGTTCCCGAGTAAGGATCGCATACGAAGACATTACCGACGAAAACGAGGCGATTCCGAGGGCGATAGCTAAGACAACTAGAATGGTGCGAGTTCGTTCGTGCCAAAAGTCACGAATAGCTTTTCGTAGGGGGATTGTCATATCACTTAAACCAGAACGCCGTCCGAAATTTCCACAGTGCGATCAATGACGCGTGCGAAGTCAGCTTCGTGAGTTGCGATGACAACGGTCGTCCCTGTCGTGGCAAGTTCACGGAACAAATCGAAAATTGATTGAGCAGTTTGTGAGTCGAGATTTCCGGTTGGCTCATCGGCGAGAACAATTGCCGGTTCATTCGCGAGTGCCCTTGCGATAGCAACGCGTTGTTGTTCTCCTCCTGACAAGGTGGCGGGTAGCTTGTCAGCCTGTGCGCGCACACCTACGCGGTCGAGCAGAGTCAGCGCACGATTGTGACGGTCCCTCGACGGAAACGATCTGCTGAAATCCATAGGCAGCATGACGTTCTCGACTGCGGTTAGTGTGGGTAGCAGTTGAAAGAATTGAAAGACAAACCCAACCGTTCGTCCGCGCCAGGCCGCTAACTGAGTTTCTTTGAAATTCTGGATTGGTGTATCGCGAACCGAAACGATGCCAGATGAGGGGCGGTCGATTCCACCTATCATATTGAGCAAAGTTGATTTGCCGCTTCCGGATTTACCGATGATGCTTACGAACTCTCCCGAGGATATTTCGAGATTAATGTTCTTCAGCGCTGAGAATGATCCAGCAGGTGTTTGGAACGTCTTTGACAGGTTTTGCAGAGAGATCACGGGCTTGTCCTTTTCATGTAAAAGTCCAACTGCGCCGTGTAATCTTCCTGATCTGTCGCTACACTGTCTAGAGACTAATCCGGAAGCTGAACATTGAGGTAGGTAATGTCCGACAACAGGCACACAGTACAGACACCAATCCCGCATGTCAGAAAGAAGATTGATGCCCGGGTACGGAAGACGCGGGACGCTCTGGGTGATGCTCTGGTCGCGCTAATGCAGGAAAAGCCATTCGACTCGATTACCGTTCAGGATGTTTTAGACAGAGCCAATGTAGGACGGTCGACTTTCTATACTCACTACAGCGACAAAGATGACTTGTTAATGAGCGACGCCGATGAGTTCTTTGAAGGATTAGCGATGGCTCTCTCGGCACATGGCGACAGGTCGGAGCGAGTGTTTCCGGTCAAGGAGTTTTTCCAACACATCACTGAAGCCCGGCAATTTGTTGAGGCATTGAAGAATTCTGGCAGAATGAACGACAACCTTGAACTGGCACAGGGCCACTTTGCCCGCGGCATCGAACGCCGGTTTGGCGAACTGCCAAAAGGAGCCACGATTCCTATTCAAGAGCGCCCAATGCTTGCAGTTGCTCATGCAGGAGCCTTGCTATCATTACTAAGGTGGTGGATAGACCGAGGAATGAAAGAATCGCCAGAGGAGATGGATCGCGTGTTTCACAAAACCGTCTGGGGTTGATCTAACTCAACAGTACTTCTTAACCAGCCGCTTCACGGTATTTACATTTCTCACGGTAGTTTGCATTCCCATAATCTTCTCAAGCGGAGGCCCGTAAAACTTCGACTCACCATTGCCTCTCCGGTAGAGCCAGTAGACTTCACGCCCGTTGATGTGAAACCCATCGATCGCGGACGCGCACGACAATAATTTCTTAGCAGATTCCTTCAGAGGGGTCTCGCGCAAAAAGCAAACAAACAGAGTATTACCTTCGGTTTCGAGTTCTTCACTGCTGAACGGTTGATACTGATCGGTATGTGTAAGTTCCGGTAAAGACCTCAGGAACGTTGTAACTTCATAGCCCAGTGATTTCTTCAAATGCTTTTCGATCCTGGATTCGAGCGCTTTTGTGTTTGCGGACTTGACGTCAAAGATCACGTTACCGCTCGCGATAAATGTCTCAACGTTAGCAAAACCCAACTCGACAAACAGATCTCGCAGTTGGTCCATTTTTACTGTGTGACCGCCAACATTGATGGCTCGCAAGAAAGCTACGTATTTGGGCATATTTGTTTTGAGCTAAGGCTAGATCAACTCATGGAGTTTTTCAGGCGCTATGAGTTTCCATGCTTCTCGAATATGTGCCGTGAGTTCCCGGTCGCTGACTTTTGGC